>NZ_JBOEFX010000023.1:0-23871 GCF_050633125.1 Lewinella sp. | reverse complement strand
TGGGAAGACCCCGCAGCGGTGCATGAGAATGAGCGTCTCCACGAAATGATTCTGGCACAAGCGCCGCGAAAGGTAAGCCGGGTACTGGATGTAGGTTGTGGTTCAGCCTGGGTAGCAGCTTATTTTGCCAACAAGGGAGCAGAGGTTTACTCAATGGATATTTCCACGGTGAATCCGGAAAAAGCGGTGGGCAACTATCCTTTTAGTGGTCATTATGGTGTGGTAGCAGATGTTTTTCATTTGCCTTTTCAGGAAAACACTTTTGATCTGATTGTCGCAAGTGAAATCATTGAGCATGTGGCAGACCCTGCTATGTTTCTAAGAAGTTTGTTGCCGGCACTTACAGCGGATGGTGTACTTGTGGTCACCACGCCTCATGCGGAGAAGTTGGCGTATAGCCTTTGTATTCATTGCAATCAGCCAACACCGCATCACGCGCATTTACATTCCTTTACGGAAGCATCGATCAGGGAATTGTTGCCCGTTCCCTTGAGGGCGGGTGCAACGACCCGTACTTTTATGAACAAAGTGCTGTTGCATGCCCGTACGCACATCTTGTTGAAGCATTTGCCTTTCGCTGTTTGGCGTATTATTGATCGCGTAGCGAATGTCATCGTACCTAAGACGGCTCGTTTGATGCTGGTAGTGCGGCGAAAATAGTACTACTCCCAAAAAACACTTACCTGTTCGATAATTCCAGCTCTTAACTTCTTAAGATAGCTCCGTTCGTGGTCGGTTTGTCGCTTAGCTCTCCATGCCAATAGCCAGCGTTGGGTGCGTTCGGTGAATTTAATAATCCAAGACGCGGATAAGAAGCCAAGGCCGGCAATTGCTACAGGCCACCAACTGCCGGCAATCAAGGCAGCAATTACCCATAAAAGGATATAAATAAGATAAACAACCATAAGCCCTGCCCAGCGCACCGGGCCGGAAAATTCCACGGTTTTTATCTTAGTGCCAGCCAGCCATTGCACCAGTAGTACTGGTGGAAGATGCCAGATAAACAGGAGTAATGTAGGAAGAAGGCCCAGAAGGATACGGCCCGTTTGTTTTTGTTCTTTACGGTAGTGGCCACGGAGGGCTGCATCGTCGATTTGCATGCGTTCGAGGCGACTAAAGTAATCGTGTGTATCTCTAGCTAATAACTGCTTTTCATTATCTGAAAGCGCATTGATTGCTGTTGAAATACGCTTTTCTCCCCGCAGCTGTTCCTGTGTGGGGCGCAGAAACTTGTCGACGACTTGAGGGTGCTCTGTTCGGTAGAGCCTCAATACGTTCTCTACGAGCGGCTCATCTTCAATTTTATCGATGATCACCACTTCATCGCTCAGCCGCTGCCGCAGCTCTTCGGTCAGCTCGTTGATGGCAGGCGTAGCGTTCTCTTGGTAATCTTTGAGGTAAACGCTGGCTTTGATGGGTTCACCACAGTTGATCATCACGTCAGATCGAAGGCGATCAGCGTAGGTGAAATTCACGCCTACGGGTACGATGTAGACTTCGTCAAGTTCAGTTGTGTCAAGTGCTCCAAGCGCAATTCTGGCGGTTCCTTTTCGGATAGGGCGTAGCCGCTTTTCGTGAATACAGCGCCCTTCGGCCAGAATCATCAATGTTTTTTTCTGTGCCAGTACTTGAAAAGCTTTGCCAAAAGACTCGTAATTGTTTTTTAGGCCACTAAAGCCACCATCCCGCAATCGAAAAACGGGGATGATGTGTACACCTCTCAATAATTTTGCAGCGATACTGTTTTTGAAAAAATCCCCACGGGCCATAAAGTGCAGTGGCGTTTCGAGGAAACAGGCCAGAATACAAGGCTCAATAAAGGTAGTGGGGTGGTTGGCAGCAATGATGACTGCCGCGTTCTCAGGAATTCGATCTGCATTGGCAAGATCAATGCGCCGAAAGTAATATTTGAGACCTATTGTCGCCAGTGGGCGTACTGCTGCATATAGCATAAATGAATAGCGGTTGTTGTGTAGTTGATGGTGTTTGTAGGAGAATCAAACATTGGCCGTACGCAATTGCTTGTGTTTTCCTGTATTTGAAATACACTCCTATTTCAGCCAACGGGACAAAAATACCAAAAATCTCTTCCTTCTCTTCTTTGTATTGCGCAAAAAATAAATTGAGTCATCCCTGTGGTTTTCCAAATAGTCGACACGCTTAAAGTGAACCGCTTAACCAGCTTTTTGAAAAACGATGACTCAAATTATTTTTGTGCTGTTCTTTACGGAAGCTTTCCAAGGGGATTATTTACCCATTCTCGGAGGATATCGGTAAATTGTGCCCATGAAAGACACCTTAGAGCAACGCTTGCAGCACATCGTGCAGATTGAGAAAAAGATCATTGCTGGATCGCTGAAAAAAGCACTGAGTTTTGCGCAGGTCTCCAATTTGTTACCTGATCCAGATGGAGCATTGGTACAAATGCTCTCTCGCTTCAATATGGCGGAGCGGCAACAGATGGAAGCACTCATTAGTCAGGAAGAACTGCGCATTGAACGTGCGACGATCACCAAGCAACTCCTTACTTTTTTGAAAGACTTGAAAACGAGGATTGGAAAAGAGCTAGAAGAAGGTTCCTGGGGTGATGACGAGGATGATATAGCCTCTTCTTTGCCTGATTATGGCGGGAAGCCGCAAATCTTGATCCTTTATGCTACCGAAGATCAAGCGGTATTGGAACAATTGAAGAAGCACCTTTTTCTTTCCTTACAGGATAAAGCCCTACAGTTTGTAGATATTCACCACGCGGTGCCGCTTGCTGCTGCGGATACCGTTGAGTACCAGGGGTTATTGGTAGATGCTGCCCAGGTGGTTTTGTCGCTGGTAAGCCCCAATATGCTTACTTTTCCCTTGTATCAACTCGCCGAGCAGGCTTTCGTGGCAGGCAAGCTAATTCCAATCAGGGTAGAAGAGATTGAAGTGCAGGGCACCCCTTTTCGCAAAGACATCAAGGGCCTTCCGGCTGATGGGCAATTTGTAAGCCAGTGGTCCAATGCCAACAGTGCCTGGGTAGATGTAGCCAAAAACTTGCGGCCATTTTTTGAAAAACTGAAGACACAAGGTACTTCCTGATATGGCTGTGAATAAAAAATACCTTCTGGTCGTGGGAGGCCCTACCGCTTCGGGGAAAACAAGTCTGGCAATTGCCTTGGCTAAGCATTTTTCTACCGAGATTATTTCAGCAGATAGTCGCCAATTCTATCAAGAAATGAAGATAGGCAATGCCCGCCCAGAGGAGGGAGAGTTGTCTCAAGCTAAGCATCACCTTATCGCAGATCGCTCATTGACGGACAGTTTGAGTGCTGGTGCTTTTGCGCGAGAAGCGCAGGGTATTTTAGCCAAGTGTTACGAAACCAGTGACTATGCTGTACTGGTTGGTGGTTCTGGCCTTTTTATTCGTGCCTTGACAGAGGGTTTAGATGAGTTTCCTGAAGTATCAAAAAAGACCAAAGAAAGGGTAGGAGAACTGTTTGAATCAGAGGGTTTAACTGGCTTGCAGAGGGCATTGGCGGAGGCCGATCCTGATTATTACGAGGAAGTAGATTTACAGAATCCTGTTCGCCTGCAACGTGCGCTTGAGGTGTGTTGGTCATCAGGAAAGCCCTATTCTGGGTTTAGAGCAGGGCAAGACCGTGAACAACCATTTATTCCTATTTATCTACAGCCTTCCTGGCCACGTGAAACCTTGTATGAGCGCATTAATTTGCGGGTTGAACAAATGGTGGAGCAAGGTTTAGAGACAGAGGTACGCCAGCTTATGGATTGGCGTGAGCTTCCGGCATTGCAAACGGTCGGTTATCAGGAATGGTGGCCCTATTTTGAAGGAAGTGTTAGCAAGAAGGAGGTCATAGCACTTATTCAGCAAAACAGCCGGCGTTATGCCAAACGCCAGTTGACGTGGAACAGGAGGGATGGTTATTGGAAGCAGGTTCCTCAGGGCGATTTGCGTACAGCTTTGACTTATATTCAGTTGATAACCCAGGAAGGCTTTGCATTTACTGCTTTGCCAAAGGAAGAGGAGCATTTTCTCAATAAAAGAGAAGATCAAAAGCGCCTTGGGTTAAAATCAATGGACAAGGAAGAAGTAGTGGGAGTTGCTGACTTATATGTATTAAAAGATTTCGCCTTTATCAAGTGCTGGTTTGGAGAGGCTACCTCTCATTTGGCTAAAACCTTGCTTTTGCACGAGGCTTGTCATCGGAGTGAAAAAGCGGTAGTTTACCTGCAAGCTGGTTATTTGTCAGCCGATTTTTTGTTGGCTAATGGCTGGGCTGTGGTAGCAAACGAAATTTTGCCTGTTGCCTTAAAAGACAAACTAGCGCATGGTGATTATTGGCAATGGGAGCGGAGTGAACAGGCATTTTGAGTTTTTAACCCACCCCTCAACGCTACGAGTTGACCCCTCCAGCGGGGATATACCCTTCTCGAACCAAGTAGTGCACCACCCCCGTCTCTGCGAGCCGACCCCGTCAGCGGGATACATGGGCGGGCTGTGGCCCGTTTGTAGTAGTGCGGAAGGCAGCGCCTGAAGCTCGGCGGACGGAGGAGCAGGACAAGGGATGGCCGGAAGCGATAGCGACCAGACAGCCCGGTGCCAATCCCGTCCCGACTTTTCTAGTCGGGACGGGAGATGGCATGGCCCCAAAACCTAAACAATAAGCAGGGTTTTTAGCCCTTGGGTAAGAACCTGTTGATGACCTTCTCAATCGTAAGCCCTTGGACTAAAATGGAAAACACGACAACAATATAAGTCATTACTAAAAACATCTCCCGGTTCATTTCCGCGGAAAGACTGAGCGCGAGGGCGATGGAAATTCCGCCGCGTAAACCGCCCCAGGTCATGATCTTAGTGGTGTGTGGAACGAAATCCAGCTTCTTCTCGAAAACCTTGACGGGGAGCCAGAGTGATGCGTAACGACATGCGAGGATAATGGGGATGGCCAATAAACCAGCCAATAGATAACTGGTTTCGTAAGTTAATATCAGCATTTCCATACCGATTAGTACAAACAGGACTGCATTCAGTAAAATATCGATTAGTTCCCAGAATTTGTCAACATAAATTTCGGTGGTTTCAGACATAGCGGAACCCCGTACCCGGTCGTGGCCAATGAGCAAACCTGCGACTACCATCGCCAAGGGGGCAGACACGTGTAGCTCGTGAGCGATTACTGTTCCTCCCATTACTGCTGCCAAGGTAATGATGACCTCAATGCTAAAATCGTCGATGGATTTCATTAATTTGAAGGTGCCCCACCCGAGGAATAGGCCTAGGAGTAATCCGCCGAATACTTCCAGGCCGAACAATTTGGCAATTTCCATGGGGTTGATGGCTTCGCCTTTGGTAGATGCAATGGCAAATAAGGTCAGGAATAAAACGACGCCGACGCCATCATTAAAGAGTGATTCTCCTACAATTTTGATCTCCAGTTTTTTGGGCGCATTTGCTTTTTTCAGGATGCCTAGTACGGCAATTGGGTCGGTAGGTGAAATGATGGCACCAAAGAGCAAGCAGTAGATATAGTCTATTTGCAAGCCTAGTAGTTGCATCAAATAAAAGGTGGCTGTGCCAATGAGAAAGGTGGAAACCACGACGCCGATAGTGGCAAATGCGATAATGGGCCAACGCTGTGCTTTAAGTTCCTGGAAATTGGTGTGCAAAGCTCCGGCGAACAATAAAAAGCTCAACATATAGTCCATCAAAACCGTCTCGAAGTCGATTTGCCGGATCAGTTTCGCTTCTGCCTGCAAGAGGGTATCGTCAAAAAAGCTGAGCCCCAAAACCCCGAAAGTGTATAGAATAGTAATCAACATCAAGCCTATGGTCGTAGGTAGCTTGAAGAATCGGACGTTGATGTAGCCGAAGATTGCGGCTAAAAAGACTAGGCCAGAGATGATGATGTAATAGTTCATTGGATGGAGTTGTTGTATGGTACTGGTATGGCTTTTCCCTTTCTCAAAAACGCTGCTAAGATATCTTCTTTTATGATGACAGCTGATTTTTTAAAACGACTGCCCCTCTTTTGACCTTGTCAGCAGGGAAAGATAAGTGCTTAGAGGACGAGCATAATATCCCCGGAAAGCTGTATTACCTCACCATCCAAGTATTCAATCTCAGCCGTCCACACATAGACGCCAGGGTTTGCTATTTCTCCTTTGAAGAGGCCATTCCATCCGCCACTGCTGTCATTTGGAAGTAGATTGGCTCGTTCAAAAACAACGGCGCCCCAGCGATTAAATACCCTCATATTTCTGATCAGTGAAACAGACTTGTTGGCGTTGATAAAGAAGTTGTCATTCACGCCATCGTTATTCGGCGAGAAGATGTTTGGAATAAATACATCACGAACTTTATTGACAAAAACATTGATAGCATCACTTGTCGTACAGTCATCTACGGAGGTGACCGTCAATAAATAAGTGGCATCATTTACGGGGTTGGCATAAGGCCGAAGACAAGTGTCGCAACTCAAGGTATTGTCAAAACTAGCCCACTGGATATCTACAAGGTTAGTGTTGTTGGTTTGTACGGGAATTAAAACGTCACAGCCCAAGTCAACGACAAGATCTTCTCCCATAAAAAGGATTGGAATATCTGGTGCCAACAAGTTGCCAGAGGTATCCCTTTGACAGTCGTTGTCGTCGTTGATGATAAAGTCATAAGTGCCTGCACCTAAATTCTGATAGGCGGTCGTCGTACTAAATGAATTATTGTCTAGCGCAAAAGTGTAAGGCGCTGTTCCTCCCCAAACGGAATCTAGCTGAATGATGCCGGTTTCAAAACCATCACAGTTTGGGTCGATATAGTCAACGATGAACTGGATAGGCGTGGGTTCGGTCAAGGTAATACTGTTACTTTGCACACACCCATTGGCATCGGTGATACTGACGCTATAAAATCCAGCGGCTAGGTTATTGGCTTGAATGCCGGTTTGAAGGTCACTCCACTCAAAAGAGTAGGGGAGTACGCCGCCGGTGCCTGTGGCTAAGGCAGTACCGTCCATGCCACCATTACAGCTCAGGTCAAAGCCATCAATATCAATGGCGTCGGCTGTCACTCTCAACACCGAAGGTTCAGTGACTTCCTGAAAAAGGACCACGTTGTTTCCAAAATTATCCATGATGTTGATTTCATAGATGCCAGCAGGCACATTCGGAATTTGGTTGTTGGCAAACAAAGGGGTGCTTCCTGCCCCGTTGATTGCGGTGTTGGTGATATGCTCCCAGACATAAGTAAAAGGTGGCGTTCCGTTTTCAACAGAGAAAATTAGAAAACCATTGGCGTCACCATTACAAACAGGAGAAACAAAGTCAGTAGAACCAATAATTTCACACTCAACCATAAATAAATCGAGGGTAACAATACTGTCACACGATGCCGCGGTTTGAATGGTATCTACAAAAATGCCCGTAGTAGAATAGGGGGTTGGCCCAATAAAGAATTCTTCCCCGACACAAAGATTGATATCCACCACTTCCTGTGCCTGTGGCAAAACAGTCAGGTCAAGAAAAATCAAGCTGTCACAACCATTAGGGAGCGTGACGACAAAGTCATAGTTTCCAGATTCACAAATCGTTTGCCCAGCCACATCGTAGCAATCATTGTCACAAATGGTTTCTACTAAAAACAATGTTTCTGGCGTAGTTACCTCAATGGTAGTACAAGTGGGAGGCGCTTCGTCACAAACGTTGGCAGCCGTCACACACAATTCGTAGGTACCATCCGCGGGGAAGGTCAAATCTAAGGTTGAAGTCGTTGCTGCCTGGGCAGCGCCATCTACAGTCCAATAAAAAAGTGCAGCGCCTACATCGCCTGTAGTGGAGTAACTCGTAGGCAGGTCTGGGCAGGTTGATCTATTTCCACTGATTACGCCTGATGTGGTCAGGTTGCCTACGGCAGTGCTTCCACTAACGACACTGAAAGTCCAATCACACTCATCGTTATTAGAACCATCCATTACAAGGTAATAATGTTGTCCAACCACCAATGGTACGGTGTTACTCAGGGTAATGGTGGTATTCGGTTCTACGTCCGTATCACAAATTGTTACGGGGCTAAAAGTTTCACAATCAAAGCTTTCGAAGATTCCTACTTCCAATCCCCAGTTAATGGTACAGTTGGATACCGAAAACTCAATTTCCAGGTCTTCTGTGCCCGCAATAAAGGCGATGTAGGCCATTCTGTTGTATTGCGTAGTACAAAAACCGGAAAAGCCTTGTCCCGAAATTGTTGAAGTATTTCTTCCTGTAAAACCATCAATATCACAAATCACACAAGCCTCCAAACAGGTGGGAGTCATTGCTGGATCTGCACCACAAGGGTCAGGCTGAGCGTAATTCATTTGGCACAAAAGAAAAAGGAGGGTAGTAAATAGAAATCGCTGCATTATTCTTGAAGTTGCTCCGTGTTTTATTCTCGGAATAGGAGGTGAGGAGGGGACGATAAATGTAAGAAGGTTTATGAATAAACAGTCCTTACAAACCCGCTCTTACTTGACTTTATCAGGTATGCGACATTGTCCACCTCCAGGGCCTTGAATAGAATAAGACCCTGGAGATGAACCAAGCCAATTGATGCCCTTTGCGGGCGTAAAATCGAGCTTACTTTTTGATGAATTTTTTCGTAATCATTACACCTTCCACTTCAAGCCGAAGGAAGTACAAACCTGGCGTGAAGTTGTCGATAAGAATAGTGGTGTTTAAAGACAAGTCTTCGTTGTTAGAATAGACCACCTCTCCGAGTAAATTCACAACTTCTAAATTAGAGATATCCAAGTTAGGGCCTGCGGCAGCAAGTGTGATATAGTCAGAAGCAGGGTTGGGATAAACGTAGATTTTTAAAGCTTGCGTTGCTTCTGAAATACCGCTGATCATTTCATTGTTTCCTCCAATGGTGTGCTGCTGATCTACAAAAGAGCCGGTACCATTAGGTATTCGGGCATAGCTGAGGTCTTCTGTGGCAAGTGTCCATTCGACAATATCTACCAATTCTTGGGCGGCGTTATGCAAGTAGAGGGTTTCTCCACTTGCGGATAATTTGAAATTCGCGTGAAGCGGCCCTTGCTCTTCATCGTCGTCGGCCCAAATGACCAAATACGAATCTGGTTCCAGCACTGTTCCTGTAGGAATTGTGAATTTCCCCAAGTCATTAACGTCATCAGTCATCGTCCAACCACTCAGATCAACAGAGGCGGATGTGACATTATATAGTTCTATCCAGTCGTCAAATTCCCCAAAAGCGTCTGTTACAGCGGCTTCATTGTCGGCCATGAGTTCATTGATAACTACAGACTCACCTGCGGCCGTCTGTACCTGGATTTGATAGAGGAATACATCATGTTCAGCACCTTTAGGTTCGTAAGTTGCCGTAGCTGCTGAATTGTCGGCTATTGCTTCAACATAGTAGCGTACATAGGCCCCTGAAGTTAAAGGAGGAATAGCAGCACCAAATTGTCCATCAAGCGCAGCACCATCATTGTGCAAGCCATCATCGTACATCTCTATTTTAGAAAATGGCCCTGTGAACCCTTCGCTGTAGTAAAGCCAGACAGCAGCAATACCAACGCTGCCATCAACTTGCGTAACCACATTCACTTCATCTGATGAGGTAGGAGATAGCCACTGCTCACCGTTTACGGTATAGGAAACGTCGCTCACATTCAGCGACGCTACATTGTTCATCTCAGCGTTATTCATAATCACATTTCTGCGAGTAACGATGGTTTGTTTCAGGGCAACAACAGCATTTTGAAATTGATTGTAGCTGTAAAATTTCTTTGGGTCTGCCTGAACATAAGCATCGATCAGATCTACCCAAGCATCGATCTTTGGATTGGCATAACTCGAATTGAAATAGTCTTCGAGAATTACTCTAACGTGAGCCAAATAACGCTGCCGGATAGAAGGCACCGCCAACATGCGATTCAAGAGCGGGAAATCAGTATCATTTTCATGATAAAAGAGATCCCAGTTTAAGTGATTGTTCCCCCGCAGCACACTGTTGCCATCGTATTCCATAGGCACAATTCTACCGGTCTCTGCTTCGTAGTACACGTAATAATCACTGCCGCCTTTATTGATATAGCTATCATCGTCTGCAAATACGTTCTCGTGGGCCAAAAACCAGCACGCTTTGTCTATATCAAGTACTTCGTTGAGTTCCTCTTCTAAAGTCGACAAAGGTTCATTGTTGAGCACGTCACAGGCGGCAATCAGGCCGGCCCAAGGATCATCTTGCTCTGTCCGTTTGAGGGTGTAATCGGTATTGTAGTCTGTACTGTCTGGGCCATTGTAATTGAGGGTAGATCTTCCTACACCAAACATTCCACCACCACCGGGCCCGCCACCAGATGTTCTTTCTGCTCTCCAGATGGTGCCGTCATTGCTTAGGTACCACTCCTTGATATAGTCTGAATCGAATTGCTGGACACTTTGATACGGGCCCCAGTTTTCTCCATTGAGCGTGAGGTTGACGTAATTCGATTTCAAGCCCATGTAATAGTTTTGACCAATGTTGTTGTAGAGCACTTCTCTCATCGAAGAATTGTCCTGCCAGCCGCAATTGAGGTTGAAGGTATTGTAGCCTTCAATATCTTGCCCGTCGATAAGATAGTCGAGTGTGATATTGAAAGACTTTTTCTCCGTATTATTCTGGAAATAGGAGGTAGCTCCTTTAAAGCGTACACCTACACTATCGTATTGGACACCATTTATCCAGCAGGTAGCCAGTATATCGGTCCCTGAATCATAGTTGTCCTCAAGGAGTGTCCACCAATTCGTCTGAGGGAATTCAAGTTGGACGTCGTGAATTTCATATTGGCTGTAAAAACCTTCATCATTCTGGCCACCTACGGTCAGCATTCGTCCATCAGGGGAGATTACCCACTCGTCGGGCAAGTCTTGGGCGTTTGATTCAAGAACAGTAAAACAAGCCAAGATGGACAGAAGAAAGGCCTTAGTTGCTATTTGTAATGGCGTTGTTAACAGATTTGCCTTAGTAATCATTCTTTTCATGCCACGTTGTTTTTTTATTAAGGGAGTTCGTGAAAAAATAATCTACGCAAAGAGTGTAGGTTATTTATTTCTTCATCCCTGAAATGAGGATAATTTGGGGCAGACTAGTTCGTTTGTTGAAATAACTTAGACTGCTTCATAAAGACATTCTAAAGAACAAAAGACCTACCCAGACAAGCATTTATTAATTACTTGTGTGGAGAAAACACAAACGCGTTTTGAAGATTTAATCCTCAAAACGCGTTTGCACCTTAAAATAAGATTTCTTGAATGGACGCTAAGGCGTATCAGATTCTATTGAGGCAGCCTCTGTACTTGTTTCTTCGACTCTTTCCAGTTTGACTGGTTTAATCTCCTCCAATTGTGGAACATACTGATCTCTTACTGCAACGAACAGCGGCATCAAGGTATCATTAAGCGGCTTAGCAGGAGGGAATTTCAGCTTCAGGTGATTGACCTGTTTGCCGTTTTGCCAAAAGCGGAAACATACGTGTGGGCCGGTTGCTAAGCCAGTAGAACCAACGTAGCCAATGACTTGACCTTGGTGTACCTGGGTGCCTACTTTAATACCTGCTGCAAATTTTTGCATGTGCAAGTATTGGGTTTCGTGTACGTCGTTGTGTCTGATTTTTACAAAGTTGCCATTGCCTTTGGTGTAACCAGCGCGGGTCACTACACCATTACCTACAGCAATGATTGGCGTACCATAAGGTGCAGCGTAATCTGTGCCAAAATGTGGGCGACGATATTTTAGCACAGGGTGCAGACGATTCAGGTTGTAGTAGGAAGAAATACGTGCATATTGTACTGGCGCTTTCAGGAATCCAGCATTCATGGGCTTACCGGTAAGGTCGTAATAGCCTGTTTCTTCGGTAGGGCCATTGTCAAAAAAGATACTGTGAAAAACGGTATCAGCAGTGCGATATTCCGCGGCAATAACATTGCCTACAGCACCCGGAGTTCCTTCGATAAAATCTTGCTCAAAGATCAGGCGAAACTCTTCGTCTTTTTGTAAATGGTGGAAGTCAATTGACCACTGTAGCGCATCTTCCATTTTGGCGGTCAGTTCGTAGCTATAACCACGATCGACCATGGCATTCCATAGTGATCCTTCAATAATACCTCCGGCTACGCCAATTTGAGTAGTTACCTCACGGTCTGTTTTCCAAACCTGCTGGCCATTTTTTAAATCAAAAACAATGAAGTTATAAATGGAAGGTTCGTAAATCAGGTAATCCGCAGATTGCGTTGAATCTTTGGAAAGTACAATAAGT
This sequence comes from Lewinella sp., assembly GCF_050633125.1. Lineage (NCBI taxonomy): Bacteria > Pseudomonadati > Bacteroidota > Saprospiria > Saprospirales > Lewinellaceae > Lewinella > Lewinella sp. Next base: position 11,581 of record NZ_JBOEFX010000023.1, on the reverse strand, counting down.
GGTTTGCCAGCACGCATAGAACGTAGGTCAAAAACCTCGCCAGCATTATTGATAAGCTGTAAAGCCTGGTCTGAAGGAATGTCGTATTGTGCTAAGAGATCCGAAAGGGATTGCCCTTCCTCAATTACATTATTCGCAACTTGTAAGGTATCGAGCGCAAAGCCCCAACCCATCGTTGGAATCGTAATTGGAAAAGAAGATAAGGCAATTCCAGGTTGGATTTCTTCTTCTTGCTGAGAGTAGAAGCCTCCCAGCATGCCTGTAGCAATGACAGCAATGCCGAGCCAGGTAATTAGTCTTTTATTTCGCCACCAGAGTACAGATAAAATCCGTTTGTTACGGTTAAGGGTGGCACTTACGCGTGCGGGTAACTCATTAAAGTCCACAAGTCGAAGGTTCAGTCTTTAAATATATGTTTTCTCAAAGCTCTCGGGTAACAGAAGCTAAATTCAAGAGGAATTAATTTTCGATTACACCAGAAGACAAATATAACAGCCGAAGGTATAGGTAGGTTGTTTTTCCTGATTAAAATCAGGGATTCCGCCCATTTGTTTCCTTTTTTAACTAAAAAGGCCCCATTCTGAGTGAACGGGGCCGGTCCGGATTAAAACAACACTAGGGAGCTGCAATACTAAGGCTGTTTATGGATTATATCCAGTGGTAATGTGTGAAGTGTAGGCTTTGGTGTTTAAAGTAATCTTTTGGTTACTTGGGCTAAGCTGGAGATTAAGCATTTTTACTAAAGTCCAGCGAATTGTTTTTCAGCAAATAAAATTTTAAAAACATACGCTTACCTTTGCGGCAAATAAAGCGAAGAATGGCTGAATCTTCTAAGTATGAATTGCGCGGTGTATCCGCAACGAAATCCGAAGTCCACGCGGCAATCGAAGGGCTTGACCAGGGCTTGTACCCTAAAGCATTTTGTAAAATCTTACCAGATTTTGCAGCAGGCGACCCCGAATATTGTAACCTCATGCACGCGGATACTGCTGGTACCAAGCCCAGTTTGGCTTACATGTACTGGAAAGAAACCGGTGACCTCTCTGTTTGGGAAGGTATCGCTCAGGATGCGCTGGTCATGAATCTCGATGATATGGCCTGTGTTGGTTGTGTTGATGACATCATCATTTCTTCGACGATAGGTCGTAATAAAGGCCTCGTGACCGGTGATGTGATCAAAACCATCATTCAATACACCCAGCGATTTGCCGATGAGATGGAGCGCCTAGGCGTAAAACTTCACCTTGCAGGTGGCGAAACTGCCGATGTTGGCGATATCGTTCGTACCATTGATGTTGGCTATACCGCTTTTGGCCGCGTCGCTCGTAAAGACCTCTTGGTCAATAATATGCAGCCCGGTGATGTCATCGTTGGCTTGGCTTCTTACGGTCAGGCTACTTACGAAACCAGCTACAACGGTGGTATGGGCAGCAACGGCCTCACCTCGGCCCGCCACGATGTTTTCGACCATGGTTATGCGAGTACTTACCCCGAGACTTTCGACCCAAGTCTACCAGACCAAGTCGTTTATGTTGGTGGGAAAAAACTCACAGAAACGATAACCATTGATGGCCAGGAGATTCCTATTGGCAAGCTGGTACTTTCGCCCACTCGCACCTATTTGCCGGTGATCAAGCAGTTATTCAGCCAGTTACAGGGCAAAATGAATGGCATGATTCACTGCACTGGCGGAGGGCAAACCAAGGTGATCAAATTTGTAGACAAGGTGAAGATTATTAAGGATAATTTCTTGCCTATTCCTCCGCTGTTTGAGCTTATCCAAAGCGCTTCGGGTACTGGCTGGAAAGAGATGTATCAGGTCTTTAACATGGGGCATCGTCTGGAAGTATACTTGCCAAAAGAACACGCTCAAACCGTCATCGACATCGCGCAGTCTTTTAATATCGACGCGCAAATTGTAGGTAGGGTAGAGGCTGCCGAGGAAGCCAGCGTAGAAGTTCATTCTCCTTACGGAAAATTCAGTTACACCGAATAATGAGCAAAAGTATCAGTAGACAGGAGAAAGCCGATGCCATCGCCGTAATATTGGAAGAATTGTATCAGGAAACACCAATTCCTCTGGATCATTCCGACCCCTACACCTTGCTGGTGGCGGTGCTTCTTTCTGCCCAATGTACCGATGCTCGAGTCAATAAGGTTACGCCCGATTTGTTTGCCTTAGCGGATAATCCGGTGGATATGGCCCAGCAATCGGTAGAGGATATCAAGGCAATTATTCGCCCTTGTGGCCTGTCTCCTCGCAAGTCCAAGGCCATTTACGATTTATCTAATATACTGGTTGATAAATACGACGCTCAGGTTCCTGCCGACATGGCTATTCTGGAAACGCTACCGGGCGTGGGGCACAAAACGGCCTCGGTCGTGATGTCACAAGCCTTTGGCGAGCCCGCTTTTCCGGTAGATACCCACATTCATCGCCTAGCGTACCGTTGGACCCTGAGTACAGGTAAAAATGTAGAAAAGACAGAGAAGGATTTGAAACGCCTTTTTCCAAGAGAAACCTGGAACAAGCTGCACCTGCAAATCATCTTTTTCGGCAGGGAATACTGTCCGGCTCGTGGGCATGATCCTCACCAATGCCCAATTTGTAGCAAGTACGGTCGTAAGACCTTGTTCAAGTAGTTTTTTGGGCCATGCCGGCTGTCACGTTGCTGTGCAAACGTTCCTGCGGCACCAGGCTGTTCGCTCTCATGCAGTGCTGCGCATTGCATACCGCTGCCATCCTATTGTCCTCGGTTGCTCCGCACCCCGCGCTACAGGCGCTGCCTTTCGCGCCTAAAATAGGACTAAAACGGAAATCCTAAGCCGAAGTTAAACCCAAAATCATTGGTGTCGATGTCGCGGAAGTCGTTCCACCAGGCGGATTCGGGTGCTTTTGTATCTCGGAAGGAAGGGGCGTTATTGCGTAATTTTGCCCCCACATCGAAGCGGAAGATGAAATAAGAAAGGTCTACCCGGAGGCCCATGCCACCAGCAATAGCCAGTTGTTTATAGAAAGGGTAGTACCAAAGGCCACTGTCACTATTAGGCGTTGCAGCACCAAATTTGAGCTGAGAGCCAGGTCGTTCAAGGTCTTCCTCAAAAGTCCATACATTGCCCACATCCGCAAAGATAGCTCCTTTGATGCGTAGAAAAATAGGGAAACGATATTCCATATTCATCTCCAGCTTGAAGTCGCCAGTTTGAAAGAGTCGGAAATTATTTACGGCACTATTTGCCAAGGGGTCTTGAAAGCCACCTGGCCCCAAACCACGAGGTGCCCATGCCCGCATACTGTTGGCCCCGCCTACAAAGTATTGTTTTACATAAGGTACATCTGAGGTGTAAGCTCCAAAAGGTACAGCTGCGCCGATATTAAACCGGGCAACAAAGGCTTGATCAGTTGTTACTTGTTTCTGGTACCTTAATTCTAGCTCACTCCGGGCAAACTGGCTGATTGCAATATCACTACCGAGTTTGAACTCAGAATTTTCACCAGAAATTTCATTGTAAAGTTGGTTGATACCATAAACTTCTGCACCAGCAATTTCAATATTTGCATTCAGGTAAGTAGTTCTACCGCGTAAGGTTGTTTTGCTGCGCCGGGTAAAGTCAAAATTCCGGAAGAGTAAGCTGATGAACACTTGCTGTCCGAAACTACGTTCCAGAAAGCCATTTTCTTTCAGCTGAAACTCAAAGAGCGTATCCGTACTCGGATTCAAAAAGTTGATCGCAAAATGATCAATAGAATACCGCTCAAACCGGGAAGGTTGCACTTCATAACCGTAAGACAAATTCAGCAAATCGTAACTGTACCAGTTGAAAATGAGGAGGTATTCGTAACCGGCTCCAATATGAGTTGTTGCTTTGTTGCGCAGTGTTCGATAAAAATCACGGCCAATGAGCCGTTTGTCTTTAAAAGAGGGTATGCGGTAAATACTGCGCCATAGCCCCAGGTAATCAACAAACTGAGGAAGCGTAAGGTCAAAATCTGCACGCAAATCTACAGTGTTCCAGAAGTCGTCGCCTCCAATGCGTTGAGGTGCGACTTCTACCCCCGCAGACAGGTTGGCGCTAAACAATTCTGCTCCCCCCAGAAAATTGCGGTGTACAACACCAGGGTTGAGCGACATGCCAATCAGGTTGTTGTTTAGCGCATTAGACCGATTGGTATAGTTGAGCTCAAGGGAGGTATTGATCTCAAAAAGGTAATTTGGCGTTAACTGTATACTAAGATGAATAACATCTTTATCGATAGGATCGGGCTCTTGCTTGATTCGAACGAACCTGAATATTCCGAGTTCACTCAGTTGATCATTGGTCTGGTTGTAGTTTTCTTGACTGAAGAGTTCTCCTGGTCGTAAAGAGATAGCTTTCCTTAGCGTTGAAGGATTGACAATGAAACCTCTTTCGGTAAGAAAAAAGTGCAAGCCTGCAATGGTAGTATCGCTGAGGATATTTTTTTTGTCTATGGCGAAATCCAGATAGACTTCAATCTCACCGATGTAAAATTGCTGGTGGGTGGTGTCACCAAAAGGCGGGTAAACGGTTACGTAAACATTGGCCTTTTCCTGCATCTGGAAGGTATCTAATTCCAGTTCGCCTATTTGGGTTTGATAGAATTCGGCAAACCCATTGTTACGCATGTGAGAAGTAATCCTGGTCTTCTCTTGATTAAATCGGCTCAAATCCAGTGGATCACCACTTTTGAAGTAGCTCTGTTCCTTATCCAATTGAAGCAATCGGTCTACTTCCTTATCAGGGCTGTGGAAGTTTACGGAGTCAATATAATAGCGGGGCCCCGGAAGTGCATAATAACTTACCTGCATCTTTTTTTTGCGCAGAGATCGTTGCGGGATCACTTGGGCCTGTAGGTAACCTTTGTAGTGCAGGTAGGTTTGCATATCCTGTGCAGTGAGGGTAGTGAGGCTATCGCTATAAATGGTAGGAGGTTCGCCGATGGTTTCTCGCTTAAAGCGTTTCCATCCGGTAGTATCATCTGGCGCAGAATTATTGAGATAGGCATACTCCCTGGGGAAGAGAAAGAAAAAGTTGGAGTTGACGCTTTGTCTATAAAAGGTAGAAAGCTCATAAGCGAGGTCGCTTCGCCCTTCCATCTTTTCTTTGATGAGTACTTGGTTTTTATCCAGGAGATACTCACTCTGTTCCAAAAACTTGGTACTATTACAGCTAGAGCAGCAAACCAGTAGGAGGATAACTGGAATTGCGTATTTTACCGTCCAAACTGCGATTTTCGGCATGGCCTTATCTAAGAATAACATCAAGACATTAAAAGCTTTACACCGGAAGAAATTTCGACAAAAGTATAACAATTTTATTGCGGAAGGTGATAAGATCGTTGGGGAATTGATCCGGCAGCAATACTATCCTGTTCAGGAGGTTTACGCAATGCCGGAATGGTTGGCTCAAAATGAAAGCCTACTACGAGGGAATCACATTCCGTTCACGCTTATTAACGAAGGAGAACTCCGACTTATTTCTCAGCTGACAAGTCCTAACCAAGTCTTGGCGGTTATCGGTCAGCCCGTAGCAAAAGAACGTATTGATTGGGCCGATAGTTGGAGCCTTTATCTCGACGGATTACAAGATCCTGGTAATGTAGGCACCATTCTCCGTATTGCCGATTGGTTTGCCATCCCTAGGGTTATTGCTGGCCCCGGCACGGTAGAATTATTCAATGCTAAAGTTTTACAGTCAACAATGGGGGCGTTTTTGCGAGTGCAGTGGATAGAGCAAAGCTTGGAAGACATTCATAAATCAGCGCCTTCGCTACCTATTTGGGCAGCGGATATGGGAGGCCAGGATATTTTTAAAGTTGAAATTCCTAAAGCAGGAATTTTAGTGATTGGCAATGAAGGCCAGGGCGTAAGCGAGGAGGTAAAGGAAATGGTTGATCAGCAGGTCGCTATTGCTGCACCTAAAGGAAGCGGCGCAGAATCATTAAATGCAGGGGTAGCAACGGGAATATTGTGCGCAGCTTTACGACGGTAGGACAGAAAATGCCCACTTGGGTGGGCCCCACCCTTAATCTAAGGAGATCTTAGATCCTGTTGCACCACACATCCACCCTCGAAATAAGAGTAATGGACACGCTTCCGAGCCTCTCTTTCTATACAGAAAGAGACCATGCAATGCGTAAAACTATCCGCTGATATTCCCTAGTGACAGTAGGGGGTAAGACCGCTGAGTAGCAAAAGATTGTCAGGCTTCTGATACAGCGTAAAGATAAAAAAGAATTTTAATAAAATAAATTATTTTAAAACAAAACAAAAGAAATACTTTGTTTGTCACAAGGGAGGGTCAGATTTGCAATTAAGTATTGTAAATAAAAAGCCACAAAAAACTGTTAGTCAGTGATTTGTGGCTTTTGTTTTGATCGTTTCTGGATTTGAACCAGTGATCTGAAGCTCTGTTAGGCTAATGCTTCAAGAGCAAATTAAGTGGGACATAGCAGACTCGAACTGCTGACTTCCACGTTGTCGACGTGGCACTCTAAACCAACTGAGTTAATGTCCCTTGTTTTAAGAGTGGCCAAATGTAGATTTTTTTCTTTTATCTAGCAAGTATAAGTAAAAAAAGAGATCAATAATTCCTGGCAGATTACCTATTTTTGGCAAAACCAATACATATAGCTTACCTCTATGTGGTTACATATTGATATTGCAGGGAGGAAGGAAAACTTAATCTAATTCATGGAGTCAAGTTTACACGCGCTTCCTGTTACTCGCACTGCTCATTATGCAATGCTTGGAAAGCCAGGGCCACAAATTAAAAAACTATGGTTCGTAACACATGGTTATGGCCAATTGGCTAAGACTTTTGTCAATCGCTTTTCTGGTGTCACGGATGAAGAAACGCTTGTAATCGCACCTGAAGGGCTATCCCGCTTTTATTGGGGAGGTTTCGATGGACCGGTAGTTGCTTCCTGGATGACGCGTGAAGATAGACTCGACGAGATCACTGATTTTTGCAATATGCTAGATCAACTCTATGCCCTGTATGTGCCCCAGTGTCATCCTGAAACTAAGATCATTTTATTAGGCTTCAGCCAAGGTACTGCTACACAGGTACGCTGGATCATGAGGTCTTTCCCTAAGTTTGACTATTTGATGCTATGGGCTGGACAATTGCCAGAAGACCTGGACTATGAGCCTTGTTTAGAATACTTCACAGACAAGCAATTGTTTTTTGCATACGGCGATAAAGATCCTTTTATCAGTCCTAAACGGAAAGTTTTAATGGATCAAATTCTTCGCGATAGTAAGTTATCATTTCAACCTGTTCCCTACGCCGGAGTGCATAAAGTAGATCGTAAAGCACTCAAGGCATGGTGGAATGGTATTGACTATAAACGAACTTCTTCCTCGTAATCTACTTCTAGGGTGTAAGGAAAACCCGCAATCTTCATTTTGACAGTTCCTTTGTAGTGAACGTCCACTTTCTTCTTAAGAACAGCATTGACAATACCACCCAAGGCACCACCGCGGTCATTTTCGTAAATGTCCTTTGGAGAAACGTTAACGGTAAGTGGAATGCTGAATGCTGCTCCAGCAGGAACAGGAATCGCCAAATCTTGGTTGATTTTCCCAGCAGGAATATCATTGACGATCACTTCAATATCCGTAGAGGTCACTTCACCGCCCATAGTGTTTGGGTTATGAAATAAGGCATCGGCGGTAATGGTGATTTTTTTGGTAGAAATATTGCTCGTCTTGATATTGGCAAAATGCTTAAAAATAGGCTCCTGCGGAGCGCTGCAACCCAGAATTGTGCTAATAAGGAGGAAATAGAACGATCTTAAAGTGATTTGGGCATAAGCTCTAATCACTTTGACCGGTATATCCCGACTGAATTGCTTTGGCATCGCCGAAAGCGGGTTGTTGTCGGGAAAAGTTAGATTTCTTAAGGACATAAGGTAAGAATATTAGCAAATTGATAATATAATTGCAGAAATGTAAGCTAATGACGCAGACAAAATCGCAGAAGTAACTGCAAATATTTTAATTTTGTCCAATACTTCCTAACATCCTATGATGCTACCCAAAAGCAACTTCTTCAAATCCTTCCTGTTTTACCGCCGAGCTTGTTTACTCTTCTGGGTGAACTTCACGCTTCTTTCTTTGGTGGCTCAGCCTACAGCGGTACTCAGTAATCCCAGTAATTGCGGACTCAATATTCCATTGACGGACTTCAATTGTCCGGAAAATGTGAATTTCTACAACCCTGATGTTTTTGAAATTGAGGTGACCAATGCGCCCGGTACGACACTGGGGGTAGATGTTTTTTTACAAGAAATCAGGCTTCTTGTCGAGCATAGCTGGGTCAGTGATATGAATTTTGCTTTGCTTTCTCCTGGCGGGCAAGTTGTTCAGCTATTTGGGAATATTGGGGGCAATGGCAATAATCTAGGAGATACCACTCTAGTGGCTTGCTCTGGTGCAATGATCCTGCGCCTGGGAGCATGTACCCCTATTAAGGAAGGAGAAGCTCCCTTTGTAGATGGCCCTTATCGCGCAACAGAAGATTTGTACGCCTTTAATGACGAACTCACTGATCCCAATGGTACTTGGGAACTACTCATCTGTGATGACCTCGATGATGATACCGGTGTTTTGCAATACGTTGAACTTGTTTTTGCTCCTTTATCTTGCTTGCCAGTTCAAGATGTTATCCTGCTAAGTCAAGATTCTACTTCGGCTACTTTTACCTACGAGCCAACAGCTTTGTGCGGCACCGCAGTTGTGGAGATTGGCCCTCCCGGGTTTACACCTGGTGTTGATGAAAATGCTGGCCAAGGTCAAGTTTTTTTAGTCGATTGCCCACCTTTTACCCTTACGGGGCTAACAGAGGCAGCTGATTTTGATATTTACTTACGGCGTTCCTGTAATGAGGGGGCTGCTTTTTCTGATAATTCCTGCGTTAGCTCCTTTCAAACGGGTTGTAACCCCGCACCGGTTACTGCAGTGGAAACCTTTGATGGAACGACAAATTGTGCGTCGCTTTGTGGGAGTGTTTGCGAACTTAATAGCACTTGGCGGAATGTTCAGGGAGACGATCTGGATTGGCTTTCTTTTAGTGGGCCCACACCGACCTTGATAGGCACGGGCCCTAATGATGATATCACGGGGGGCGGCAATTATGTCTATCTCGAGGCCAATGGCTCGCAGTGTGCGCCCGGTGCGATTGCGTACCTACAGAGCCCTTGCTTGATTTTAGATAAGATGGGGACGGACAGCTGCCATGTTTCTTTTAATTATCACATGTCGGGACTCAATACGGGGACTTTGAGAATGTCTGCGTCTGATGACGGTGGTTTTTCCTGGACAGAGCTATGGAGCCTTTCGGGTAAACAAGATACCTCCTGGCAGCGTGCCTACATTAGCTTGGGCGATTACCCTGACGGTGCGGGGCTACAATTACGTCTGGAAGCCACTAAAGGCAACGGCATTTTTGGTGATATCGCCGTCGACCAAATCCAAATTCACGGCAGTCAATCACTGGGCTTTCCCAGCAATTTATTATATGTCGATGCGGATTTTGATGGATTCGGAAAACAAGGAGTTCTTCCTATCTACACTTGCCTAGAGGAGGCACCGAATGGTTTTGCTTTTAACAACCAAGATTGTAACGATGACAACCCCGATGCCTATCCCGGCGCCCCGGAAATACCCTGTAATGGTATCGATGAGAATTGTAACGCAGATAGTATTGATGATGATACGATTCTACCGGTTCCAATGGTGATCAGCGATACGGTATGTTCAGGCGTTTTGCCTACTATTTCGGCAATAGCCGACCCTGATTTTCAGGTGCTTTGGTACGAAACAGCGGATCGTAGCCAGGGTTTTGTATGGGTAGGCAATACTTACCAACCCACTTTGCCAGTAAACACAACAGCCTTTCCACAAGTGTATACCTATTATGCCGAGGTAACAAATTTCGTCTGTACAACGCCTGTTTTGGGAGAAGCAACCGTTACCGTTCTACCGTCACCGCAGGGAGAGATCGTCACCGTGCCCGCTACCTGTCCAGGTGTAGCTTTCGATCTGGCCAGTGCTGATATTGTGGATAATCGCTTTACAGGAGCTACCTTGAGTTTCCATTCGATGAGTCCAGCAAATATGGGAAATGAACTCTCATCAACGTTGGTCACGGTTGACGCAACTACCGATTATACGTATCTCCTCACTAGTCCGGACAACTGTACCTACGAAGGGCAGTTGAGCCTCTCGTTACTAGATGCGCCAATGGTAGCCTTTTCACCAGCAGATTCTTTTTCCCTTTGTTTGCAACAAAGAGACACTGTCCACACCAGTGTTACGGGAGGAGAATCTCCTTATTCTTACTTGTGGGACAATGGGCGTACTTCTCCAAGTTTGCCTGTAATGGCCTCCGTCGTTGCCGGTACTTTAGAAGCGTATGCGCTGACGGTAACCGACGCTGCTGGTTGTTTCGTGCTTGATACATTTTTATTGCAAACGACGAATAGCATAGATTCACTGCGCTCCTTTACAACTCCGGTATCTACTTGTGAAGGATCAGATGGAAGTATCACAATTGTTCCATTGAATGGCTTACCTCCGTTTTCTTACCAATGGGAAGATGAAACAGGCGGTAGTGGCAGCGGAACAAATGTATTGGACACGATAAAAATACTCAACCTGCCCCAAAATGCTTATCGGGTTACGATTACCGATAATTCAGCTGATGGATGTGAGGTTTTGCTCCGTAATTTAAGGATTCAAGGTCCTGGTTTCCAATTGGCAGAAACGAGCTTAACAGCACCAAGTTGCGCCGGTTTTAACGATGGCGAAATCTGTCTGGATGTGACGGGCAATGGGGCGATAACTTATAATTGGTCAAGTGGCCAGGAGACAGCCTGCGCAAGTAACCTGACTGCCGGAGAGTACAGCGTAACTATTTCAAATGGTGAGTGTACCGCAGTAGAATCGTATCTCTTGGAAGCACCCGATAGCCTTAAATTGTCGGTTTGGGCAACAAGCCCAACTTGTGCTGATGCTACGGATGGAGATTTACAAGTAAGTGCTTATGGAGGTACGGCAAATTACGCTTACCTCTGGGATAATGGCTTTATTATTCCACAACGGATAAATCTCGGTATTGCTAACTATTTACTCACCGTTACAGATGGTAACGGCTGCATTTTACAAGATACTATTGAACTCACAGGACCGGAGCCTGTGAGTATAATTGTCGATAGCCTGGAGCATGTTTCTTGCCCTGGCCTTGATGATGGATTGGTCAAGTTGACAGGCGTAGGAGGGACTCCGCCTTATCGTTTCCTCTGGGATAATGGCAGTGCTTCTCCATTGCAAAGTGGATTGGCAGCGGCTTCCTATTCGGTAACCATGACCGATTTTAATGATTGTACCACTTCTCTTGTTGTTACCATTACGGCACCGGCTCCTTTAAACCTAAATTTGGCCGACATGGAACAGCCAATTTGTCGCGGCGACGAAACGGGTACTCTGACCTTGGAAGCCACTGGCGGGCAAGCTCCTTATCAATACCTCTGGGGCGATGGTTTTGTAACCAATAA
>NZ_JBOEFX010000022.1:0-115411 GCF_050633125.1 Lewinella sp. | reverse complement strand
CAGAAGTCGGCGTATTTCGCACTCCGCACCTCGCATTCCGCACCATAGTACATCAAAACGGCGACTGGTACGCAGGCTCGCTCATCATCACCTCATCGGTGAGGGTATGGAGGAAGTTGATCAGATCCGTCTTGTCTTGCGGCGTAAGAAAAAGACCAGTTTCTCGGGTGTTCTCTAGCGTAGGGTCAAGGGTAGAAGAGCTTTTAATGCCTTGGTTATAATGGTCAATCACCTGCTCCAGCGTTTGAAAACGGCCATCGTGCATGTAGGGTGCAGTGATGCCTACATTACGCAGGCTCGGTACTTTAAACTTGGCTCGGTCGGCAGGATTCTGGGTCACATTTCCCCGACCAAGGTCTGTGAAATCAGCATCGATGTCCAAACCATTGTTCGCATACCGGTCATTTTCGAAGTTTTTGCCACCATGGCAGTGGAAACAATCTGCCCCAGAAGCCTCGGGAAAGAAAGGATTGTACTCTCCCTCAAATAGCAGTAGGCCCCGTTCTTCACTTTCGCTGAGTTCAATTTCTCCTGCTAGATAACGATCATATTTAGATTGGTTGGAGACGATACTGAACATAAACTGCTCTAGCGCAAGCGCGAGTTTTTCTTCTGTAATCTCTTCGCTGTCATAAGCACGAATAAACTGGTCGCGATACATTTTACTGTCGCTCAATTTGGTGATGACGTTTTCGAGGGTTTCGTTCATTTCCAGTGGATCCTGAATGGGTTTTAGTGCTTGGTCTCTTAGGAGATTCGCGCGGCCATCCCAGAAAAACTGATTGGTATGCCAGGCCATGTTGAATACAGGCATGGCTTGCCGGTTGCCGGGTAAACCTTCGACACCTATTGAAAACCGTCGAGAGTCCGAAAAACCGTCGGCTTGCAAGTGGCAGGAAGCACAAGCCTGGCTACCATCTTTACTGAGCATGGTTTCGTGAAAGAGCATACGTCCAAGGAGTACTTTCTGTTCCGTAAGTTGATTGTCTTCGGGCAGTCGAGGCACGGGGAAGCTACCATAGGAAAGTATATATGGGGTGTCATCATATACCGGAGGTACTGCCACTGGTCCGTCATCATCATCACAAGCAAGGAACAATAAGCTGGCAAAAAGACTGAATAGTAGTAAATATCTAAGTTGCATATGGCGATGATTATTGACGTTTAAAAATTGGATTTTCATTAAAAAGTGGGTCGTTTAGGCTTTGCAAAAAAGCAATCAAGTCTTCTTTCTCTTGGTCATTGAGCAAAAGCGGCTGTAGGAGTGGGCTTTTGTTAGGGTGATCTTCCCCTCCGGAATTGTAATGTTCAATGACGGCTTCCAGGGTTGCGAGCGAACCATCGTGCATATAGGGCGCTGTTATACCGATGTTTCGTAAGCTAGGTACTTTGTAAGTGGCCCGATCTTGTTCTTTACCCGTTAGCCGGAAACGGCCGAGGTCTTCATAGTTGGTGTACAAACCATTGTTGGCAAAGGTATAATTGGTAAAGTTAAAGCCGCCATGGCAACTGCTACAGTGTGTACGATCACTAAAAAACAACTCCTTGCCGCGTAGTACGCTGGGAGGTAGATTCTTTTCACCCCGTTCGTATTGGTCGTAGGCACTGTTGCCACTGATTAAACTTCGTTCGAAACAAGCCAGTGCGCGGGTGATGACGTAAGGGTCGGGCTCGCGCTCGTAGGCATCGAGTGCCATTTGGTAATACGTGCTGTCGGCGCGTAACCGTTCGGCAATCAAGAGGATATTAAAGTCGAATTCATTGTGTTCTTGAATGGGAACGAGCACCTGCATTTCCAAGGTAGGCACTCCGCCTTCCCGGGTATAGTAGGGATGATAAGCGACGTTCGCTAAACTCGGGGAGTTGCGTGTACCTGGCCGCTGGGCCACTCCTGGGCTGAAGGCTTTATCATCACTGAAAGCCAATTCCGGCTTATGGCAAGAGGCACAACTTATCGAAGCATCAACCGACATGATGGGGTCGAAAAATAGTTGCTTACCCAATTGCCAGCGCGCTTCGGTAAAAGCGTTGTCTTCGGGATAGGGAATTTCTGGAAAACCTTCCGGTACCTCCATCAGCGCAGGGAAAGGCTGCAAAGGGGTAGCCTCTTCCGGCTGACAAGCAACCAAAAGGCAAACGGCTAACAACCCTAATAGGGAGGTAGAGAATGTTCTTGTTAAACTGATTTTCACATGGAAATACTAATGTCCAAAATATTGAACCATATAAGGAATATAAGGCCATTTAAGTAGCTTTTAAAGACGTACTTATAATCCCTCATGTTTCTTATATGGTTCAAATCCCTGGTCGATATTACTGAATCACCAACCTTTCCGTCATCACCACCTTTCCGTTTTGCTGTAAGCTGAGGAAGTAAAGTCCGGCTGTTTTCAAGCCAAGATCAATTTCATTGTTGCTGCGTACTTGCGTTATTTGGCGAACGAGTTGGCCTTGCGCATTAGTAACCTGAAGTTGGTAAACCTCGTCGGTATCAGTAGCAATAAAGATATTGGCGGCTTTGGTTGTGCCGGGATTGGGGTATACTTTGAAAGCATTGACAGCCAAAGCCTCTTCGTCGCTATTAATCAGCGCTGAAGGACTAAACACATAATCCTGGAAATTGCGCAAAGATGCCTTAGCTTCGCCGTAGCCACCATGGGTGATCGGGCCGCTATCCAGGTCGATGTTTTCCATGGCGCGAATGTAATCTGCATCCAGGTCAATCGTAAGTTCATTGTCAATGATGGCCAAGTCCAACGCCACTTCTGTCATGAAATAGTTTTCATCTTCGAGCGCGTGGATTTGCCAAATCTGATTTAGGCTTGCACCACTATTCCCTTCAAAAGCACCAAAACGGTAGCCTGATGTCCAGCCCCAATGCATAGATGGTAACTGCGGCGATAGTGGGTGAGAACTGTGGTAAGTGGTAGGGTCTGTATGGTTGTTGCCCTCATTTACCCCAATGTGAAAGCGAATAGCTTCAATGTCGGTGATAGCCAGGTCACCCAAGAATTCAGACGTTTCCTCGGTAGCGTCTACCAGCATATAACGATCTTCAATCATGGTTTCTTGGCCACCATCGTGGATCAGCGAAATTTCAGCGATGTAATACTCCAGACGTGTATAATCGAAAGTACTGCCCACATTGTTGGTTACGCTGGTTTCCATTGCAAATGCATCATTCCCCAGTTTGTGGTGAATATTGAGAGTCACATTGGTCTGCGCCTGTACCATTAGACTGGTAAGTAGGAAAACGAAAAGGGAAAGTAGACGTGTCTTCATGAAGGTTACTTTTATTCTTATGGATTAAAATGTTAACAAACTTAGGTAATTTATTTCTGAGCAGGCTAGTGAGATTCCAGTATTTATGCAAGTTGCCTACCAAACTATTAAGAAGCTGCAAATGTTTAAATGTTAGACACTTGTAAGTTTGCTCAAAAAGGACTTACCTTTGCCGTCGGGTTATCCTTTCAACTTAGGAGGAATAACCTTTTCCTAAATCAATAGCCATTTTGCTTCGTAAAGTATTCCATATCCTCTTGGCCGTTTTAGTGTTCGTTAGCTCTTCCGGGCTGGTGTTCAGCAAGCATTATTGCCAGGGAGTATTGAAGAATACCTCGATTTTTGCGGAAGCTGCTCCTTGCCATGGTGTCAGCAAAGCGGCAAAATGCCCCCGTCATGCTCCTGCTCAGGAGGATGGGCTGGATAAAAAAGATTGCTGCGATACGCAAACGGATTTTTTGAAGGTAGAGGACGCCCAGCTGTCAGCAGGGATTGATTTTCTTGCCCTGGATTCGCCAGCACTTCTTGCCGTTTTATTTTCCTTCCTACCCTTCGATGTTATTGCTGCGGACACCAAAACCCGGCACGATCTTCACTATAAACCTCCTCTTCTCGTTTGCGACCTCCCTGTGAGTTTGCAAACTTTCCTTTGTTAGATTTCTCTTTCGTTTTATGACTACTACTGGTATCAATGGATGCTGTAGTAGGTGTCTTTTTTGAATTCAAAGGCATTTAGCCTTTCTATTCCATCTCCGTGTCTCCGCGTCTCCGCGGCTATACAAAAGAGAAACTATGTTAGCGAGCTATATTCGTTTTTTTCTAGAGAATAAACTGGTGGCCTACCTCCTGCTTCTGCTCTTCGTAGGCTGGGGATTGGTGACGGCACCTTTCGATTTTGGATTTGATTTTCTTCCCCGCGATCCGGTAGCGGTAGATGCTATTCCGGATATTGGTGAAAACCAGCAAATTGTTTTCACCCAATGGCCAGGGCGTTCGCCACAGGATGTGGAAGACCAGATTTCTTATCCCCTCACCACGGCCCTTTTGGGGGTGCCTGGGGTGAAAAGTGTGCGTAGTAATTCCATGTTTGGCTTCTCTAGCATTTATCTCATCTTTGAAGAAGATATTGAGTTTTACTGGAGCCGGAGCCGCATTTTGGAGAAGCTAAATTCTCTGCCAGCCAATACCTTGCCGGATGGTGTGCAGCCAGCCCTCGGCCCCGACGCTACGGCCCTCGGACAAATCTATTGGTACACCCTCGAAGGGCGTGACAAAGACGGCAGTCCCACTGGCGGCTGGGACCCGCAGGAGTTGCGGACGATTCAGGATTTCTATGTCCGCTACGGCTTGTCGGCCTCAGAGGGAGTAGCTGAGGTAGCTTCCATTGGTGGTTTCGTCAAAGAATACCAGATTGATGTAGACCCCGAAGCGATGAAGGTTTACGGCGTCACCCTCGATCAGGTGATGCTGGCCGTCAAAGGCAGTAATATTGATATTGGCGCTCAAACTATTGAGATCAATCTGGCGGAGTATTTCGTCCGCGGCCTGGGGTACGTCAAAAATATTGAAGACATAGAGCAGGCCGTGGTGGTCGTAAACGATAATATTCCGCTGCGGGTAGGCGATGTGGCTCATGTAAGCCTAGGGCCGGCTACCCGTCGGGGTATACTCGATAAATCGGGCGCTGATGCCGTAGGTGGGGTAGTGGTCGCTCGCTACGGGGCCAACCCGCTCGAAGTTATCCAGAATGTAAAAGCTAAAATAGCCGAACTAGAGCCGGGCCTGCCTTCGAAAACCCTCGCCGATGGGACCTTCTCGCAGGTGAAGCTAGTTCCTTTTTACGACCGCACCCAGCTCATCAACGAAACCATCGGTACCCTGGAAGAAGCACTTACGCTGGAGGTGTTAATTACCATTATGGTCGTTATCTTGATGCTGCTCAACCTCAAGTCGTCGTTGCTCATTTCCGGAACTTTGCCAGTGGCAGTATTGATGTGTTTTATTGCCATGCGCTACGCTGGGATAGATGCCAACATTGTGGCCCTTTCGGGAATCGCTATCGCCATCGGTACCATGGTAGACATGGGCATTGTGCTGACAGAAAGTATGGTCAAACGCGTAGAAGAAGCTCCTCCTGACGAAAGTTTACTCACCAGCATTTACGAAGCTACAGTTGAGGTAGCATCAGCGGTTATTACTGCGGTAGCTACTACGGTCATCAGTTTTCTCCCTGTTTTTACGATGGAAGCTGCCGAGGGGAAACTCTTCCGACCGCTGGCTTTTACCAAAACGTTTGCGCTGGTAGCGTCGATCATTGTGGCCATTACCATCATCCCGGCATTGGCCCACAGTGTTTTTTCGATCAAATTACGCCGTCGCAGTATTACGCTGGTGGGCAATGCGCTGGCTGTTGTGGGCGGCTTGGTGGTTGCGTTTGTTTACGGTGCCTTTCCAGGGACGGTATTGGCGCTCGTTGGGCTGGCCGGTTTAGCGGCGCTTTGGGTACGCGAGCGGGGGAGTAGTCGCCAAGCGACGCTTTTATCTTGGGCCACCAATATCACCTATGCCCTTTTGGTCACCTGGTTACTAACTACGGTGTGGATGCCACTGGGCGTCACAAAAAGCAACCTGACCAATTTCCTCTTTGTGGTGTCGATGGCGGGTGGCTTGATTGGTGCCTTCTACGTTGTCATCTATTTTTACGAAAGTATACTCCGCTTTTTACTCCGCTTCAAAGTGCTCTTTTTGCTAATTGTGGGGCTGATTGTCTGGCAGGGATTCCGGGTTTTTCAAACGACTGGAGAGGAGTTTATGCCCGCGCTCAACGAAGGTTCGTTCCTCCTGATGCCCACGGCCATGCCGCACGCCGGGATGCAGGAAAATATCAAAAACCTCCGCTTGCTGGACATGAGCGTGACTGCTATTCCTGAGGTGTATTCCGTAGTTGGCAAAGCAGGTCGTGTCAATAGTCCGCTTGACCCTGCGCCAATGTCGATGTATGAGAATATTATCTTGTACAAATCTGAATATAAAACAGACGAAGCAGGTCATCGGCTACGCTTTCGCGTAAAAAAGGGCGAGTATGTCCGTGATGATCAAGGAGAATTGATTCCTGATGAAAAAGGCCAATACTTCCGGCAGTGGCGCGATCATATCAAAAGTCCAGATGATATTTGGGAAGAGATTGTGAAATCGACCCGGCTACCGGGCGTTACTTCTGCCCCTAAGCTTCAACCCATCGAGACCCGGCTCATCATGTTGCAAACGGGGATGCGCGCGCCTATGGGCATCAAGGTGCAAGGACCGGATCTGGCGACCATTGAGGCTTTTGGTTTGGAATTAGAAAAATACCTCAAGGATGTTGACGGCGTCAAGGATGCGGCTGTTTTTGCAGATCGTATCGTTGGCAAACCTTACCTCTTGCTGGATATTGACCGCGAAGCGATCAGCCGCTACGGGCTGACCATCGACAAGGTACAACAACACATTCAGGCAGCGGTGGGAGGCATGAAGATGACCTCCACGGTGGAAGGGCGCGAACGCTACGCTATCCGCATTCGTTACCCCCGCGAGTTTAGAAACGACCCGGAAGCGCTCAAGCGGATTTATATTCCTACGCCTCAGGGGCAGCAGATTCCGCTTGGGGATTTGGTCGAAGTGAGATACGAGGCTGGTGCCCAATCAATCAAAAGCGAAGACGGTTTCCTCCTCGGCTACGTGCTGTTTGATCGCGAAGGCGATTACTCGGAGGTGGAGGTTGTGGATAATGCGCAACAGTATTTGCAACAGCTCATTGAGGATGGGGAATTGATGGTTCCTGCTGGGGTCAGCTACCGTTTTGCAGGCAATTACGAGCAGCAGGTTCGTGCCAGCAAGCGCTTGAGTCTGGTGGTGCCCATTGCGCTAGCGATCATTTTCCTGATTCTCTATTTTCAGTTCAGCTCGGTGAGTGTTTCGCTGATGGTTTTCAGTGGGGTATTCATTGCTTTTGCGGGCGGATTCCTGATGATAGGCTTGTATGATACCAGCTGGTTCTTGAATTTCGAGCTGTTTGGTACCAATTTCCGCGACCTCTTTCAGGTGCAAACCATCAACTTGAGTGTGGCCGTCTGGGTGGGTTTCCTAGCCCTCTTTGGTATCGCTACCGACGATGGGGTATTGGTGGCAACCTTTCTACAAGACAGCTTCAAAAAGAATGAACCTACTACGATAGAAGAAGTGNNCTGTAGTGGAAGGTGGCCTCCGCCGGGTACGTCCCGCTATGATGACCACGGCTACTACCATCTTGGCCTTACTCCCGATCCTCACGTCCACTGGCCGCGGATCGGATATTATGCTACCGATGGCCATTCCCTCCTTTGGCGGGATGAGCTTGCAAATGATAACGATGTTTACGGTGCCCGTCCTTTTCGCACTGCGCGAGGAATGGCGAGTGAGAAGAATAGGGTGGGCCACAGATCAAACGGATCAGACGGATTGACGCAGATTTTATAAAAAAAGGAAAACCGTGTAAACTCAGAGGAGCGGAGTGACGATCACCGAAGGTAATCCTGTTAAATCCCGTTAAATCCGCGTTCCATCCAGTAAAAAAAGCAATCATGAATAAAATATTTTTCATACTCCTCTTACTCCTAACCACCAGCCTGCATGCGCAATCACTGGAAGTATTAATGGAGGAGGTGTTAGGGAATAACCCCGCCTTGAAAGCACTGGAGAGCGAGTACTTTGCAGCCCTTGAGCGCGCACCCCAAGTCAGTTCACTCCCTGATACGGAGCTGGGCTTGGGTGGTTTTCCACTGCCGGTAGAGACCCGACTGGGGCCTCAAGCCCTGCGAGTAAGTGCTACCCAGATGTTTCCCTGGTTTGGCACCCTGGCCCAAAAGGAAAAGGTAGAAATAGCAAAGGCTAAAGCGACTTACGAACGTATCGATGCAGAAGCGCTCAACCTGCTTTTTGAATTGCGACAAGCCTATCTCCAGCTTTATGAAATACAGCACAGCCAAACCATCATTGAGGAAAATATAAAGCTCCTTGATGCCTTGGAACAACTGGCCCTGGCAAAAGTCGAAAGTGGCCGTGCTACCCTGGCAGATGTGCTGCGCGTACAGTTGAAAAAAGAAGAATTGCAACAACAACTAGCTTTACTGGCCGAAGCAGAGGTGAGCCCCACCGTCATTATCAATCAACTGCGCCAGCGAGATTTGAGGGAGCCTTTATTCTTGGAAGATAGTCTGTCATTTACAGCACTGCCCTTCCAACAAGATACACTCGAAGCTTGCCTCCGTCAATACCATCCACAATTGCGGATGCTCCAGCAACAGCAAGAAGTGTCTCGTCAAATGATTGCGTTGAACGACCTGAATACGAGGCCCTCCTTCGGCATCGGCGTTGATTATATCATGGTCAATGAGCGAGACAATGCCGTCATTACCAACAACGGTCGCGATATTTTACAACTGCGCGCGACCGTCAAAGTGCCGCTTTTTAGAGAGCAGTACCGTGCCCGCGAGCGCGAAGAGCAATTCCGCATCCAGGGGTTCGCTCAGCAAGAAGAAAATACCCTTAGCCGAATGCTGGCTATGGTGGAACAGGCCTACAGTAACCATCGTTCCGCCATGTTACAAAAGGCTTTTCTGGAACAACAGATCAGCCTGACTGAAACCACCTTGCAGATTCTGCAAGACCAATACAGTGCCCAAGGCGGCGATTTTGCGGAGCTGCTGCGCATGGAACAAGACCTTATCCGCTATCGCCTGCAATTGTTAAAAGCCAGTGTACAAACACATTTGGCAAAAAGTAAAATAGAGCAATTCGTTGCTATTAAATAAAGAACAGCACGAAAATAATAATAATCATGGATCAACAAAGCAATAAAAAATGGCTGTTTGGCTTCGGTGGCATCCTCCTGGGAGCTTTGCTGAGCGTAGCGATTATGAGTTTTAGGACAACCACTCCAGCGCCTGCTCACGATCATAGCGGTAGCATGGCTAGCAGTAGCACTGAGGCTATCTGGACCTGTTCTATGCACCCTCAAATTCGACAAAGTGAGCCCGGCGACTGTGCTATCTGTGGCATGGATCTCATTCAATTGGAGGAAAATGCCTCTAACGATCCGCTCGTACTACAGATGACAGAAGAGGCCATTCGGTTATCGGATATTCAGACAACCATCGTTGGGGCATCCGGTAGTGCCGGCAGCAAAACGCTACGCCTTTCAGGAACCGTGCAGGCCGACGAACGCCTGGCTTCTTCCCAAGTGGCTCATGTACCTGGGCGTATCGAAAAACTGTACGTCACCTTCACCGGTGAGCAGGTGACCAAAGGACAAAAACTGGCAGACCTTTACGTCCCAGAATTGATTACCGCCCAGCGAGAGCTGCTCGAAGCTCGCAAGCTTGCCGACGTCAACCCTGGGCTACTTACCGCAGCGCGCAATAAGCTGCGTTATTGGAAAATTCCAGAAGCAGCGATCACCCGTGTCGAAGAGGAAGGCGTGATCCAGGAAACCTTTACAGTCTTTGCGGATGAAAGTGGAGTGGTGACCAATAAAATGGTGAACGTTGGCGATTATGTCCGCCAGGGAGAGCCTCTTTTTGCGCTGGTCAACCTCAGCAAAGTATGGGTGCTCTTCGAGGCTTATGAAGACGACCTGGCGCACCTTAAACTAGGAGACCGTATTGAGTTTTCGACACCTGCAATTCCCAACAGAACGTTTAATGCACGGATAACCTTCATCGATCCAGTCATCAATCCTCGTACCCGCACGGCTTCTTTACGCACAGAGGTAGACAACCAGCAACGATTGCTCAAGCCAGAGATGTTGGTGTACGGAAGTTTGTCACAAACGGCCGGTAGCAATGCAGCCTTGATGGTCCCCAAATCTGCAGTACTTTGGACAGGGCCGCGTTCGGTGGTGTACGTCAAAATTCCTGAGACTACTGTACCTTCGTTTCAGTACCGGGAAGTAGAGATAGGTGAAGGAGTCGGTAACTTTTATCAAGTTGTCCGTGGACTAGCTAGCGGCGAAGAGGTCGTTACCCACGGCAGCTTTGCGATTGATGCCGCAGCACAACTCAATAACCAGGCGAGTATGATGAACCGCGAGGTAACACTCAAAAAGGATGCCTCTGTGGCCGCAGCACTGCCCAATTATAAAGCCCTCGCCCCAGAAACGTTCAAGGAACAACTGGCGGGTGCCGTAAGCGCTTACTTGCTTTTAAAAGATGCACTTGTAGCCTCCGATGTGGCGGCTGCAGAAGCCGCTGCTCAGGATATGCATCAGGCACTAGGCAAGGTAGATATGGCAAAGTTGAAAGGTGATGCGCACCTGTATTGGATGCAACAATTTAAAGCACTGCAAGCCCACAGTGAAAAAATTACGACCAGCACTGACCTTGAAGTCCAGCGGCAGCAATTTGATTTTCTTTCGCAGGCGCTTATCCAGACGGTCAAGGTTTTTGGAGCACACACGGATACTTTGTATGTGCAACATTGCCCGATGGCCTTTGGCGACAATGGCGCTGATTGGCTAAGCGCAGAGGATAAAGTATTGAACCCCTATTTTGGAGAGGCCATGTTGCGCTGTGGTATCATTGAAGAAACACTTGTAAGTAATGAGACGGACTAAACTGCTATTCACCAACTCCTCTGGATTGGTTATCATTGGGGCGTACCCCCTGCGGGGGCGTTACGTTACGTAGCTCGCTATTCGCTCGGCTGCCGCTTGCTGCGGCATCCTGCCCTAGGGGGCAGCTACTCCACATCACTTACGCAAAATCACATAACCAGTATTATTAACCTTTTATAAATTCAGAAAATGAAAAATGTACAATTGCTAATGTTTTTGGTAGCCTTTATCGGCTCAAGTGCCTTGTTTACAGCTTGTGGAAGCCATAGCCACGATCATGGCGATGGCACGGAGCAGCAAGGCAAGGAGTACACCTCTGCTTACATTTGCCCTATGTATTGCTCTGGGTCTGGTAGTGAAGAGCCAGGCACATGCCCCGTTTGTAATATGGATTACGTAAAGAACGAAAACGCCAAAGAAGGTCATTCTCACGACGATCACGAAGGGCACGACCATGATGGCCATGACCACGGCGACCACGATGGACATAACCATTAATACAACCATTAATCATATTATTAGGCCGGAGGCAAGAATGCTTTCGGCTACTTTTAATCATATAATCAGGAAAATGAATAAATTAACTTTTACGCTTTTATTATCCCTGATGATGTTGGGCGGTATTTCTGCTCAAGTCATTTTTGAGGAAGACTTTGAAGGAGGGGCTTTCCCCGACGGTTGGACTGTTGCAACAAGCGCTAGCGACGGAGGTTGGTTAGTGGGAACGGCGGCGGCATTGTCAAGCCAATTTTTCCCCATTGAAAATAACGGCTCTAGTCGGATTATTGGGACGAATGATGATGAGTGCAATTGTGACAAAAGCGATGAATATCTGATTATGCCACCACAAGACCTTAGTGGTTTGAGTAGCGTGATCGTGAGTTTTGATGCTTTTTATACCGATCAGGCCTACCAGGGAAACGAAGAGGATGCTACAATTGAAGTATCCTTAGATGGCGGTGCCAACTGGACGGTACTGGAAGACCTGCATGGTCATGGTAGCTGGGATCGTCACAGCGTTGACCTCAGTGCTTATGCTGGGGAAGAAAATGTGCTCGTTGGCTTTCGTTATGACGATAATGGTGGCTGGCTTTACGGTTTTGCTATCGATAATGTTAAGATAGAGGTGCCTCCCGCTTTGGAGGTTTCGCTAGTTGAATTAGACAGTAGATTGTTTGGCGAAGTAGATAGAGCGATTGCTATTGGCGGAACTCTTTACAATATTGGCGCGAACCCAATCACCACGCTAGAGGTTAGTTATACCATTGATGGAGGTACTCCGATTGTCGAAGTATTGGAAGACTTGGATATCGCTGCGTTCAGTTATTATCATTTTACGTTGGGTACTCCCTGGGTGCCTGCTAGCTCTGGTGTTTTTGAGGTGGCGGTGTCGATCGTTTCAGTCAACATGACGAACGACGGAGATCAGACAAACAATGCTTTGTCTTTTGATTCTGAGATATTTGACTTGGTTGTTCCTCCGAATAAAATCGATGAATTTGCGGCAGCTCCTGCTGTTATTTCAGAAGTAGAAGGTGCAGCAAGTTCTCTTGATAAGCCTACGGATTTGGACTTCTTTCCTATTCTGGGTAAAGATGAACTATGGGTCATTAACCAACGCGTAGAAAATAGCGGAGGTAGTACCATGACGATGACAGGAAGTACCTCTGAAACACCTACTTTTGAAGAGAAAGTAGATGGCAACGCCTGGCACTTTATGTCTTTGCCAACGGGTATCGCTTTTAGCGATGACAACTTCAACTTCGCCAGCTCCGCAGGTGTACAAGATGCTAACCACGGTGGTGGAACCTTTACGGGCCCAACACTTTGGTCGAGTGACCCTGAAATCTATGCCCAGCCTTCCGGCGGAAATGGTAGCCACTTGGATATGCTACACAGTAGCCCTTTCTCTATGGGAATTGCTCACGAGGTAGATAACGTATTCTGGGTATATGATAATTGGAACAAAGATATTGTTCGCTATGATTTTGTTGATGATCATGGCCCTGGCAACGATGACCATTCTGATGGATTGGTGTATCGCTACAAGGGAATTGGTATTACAGCAGATAGTGATATTCCCAACCACTTGGTGTTGGATAAAGCTACGGGCTGGCTGTATTTTGTAGACAATGGTAATGATCGCGTGATGCGCCTGGATATTAATTCAGGAACAGGCTCGATTAACCTTGCCGAAATCAATGAGCCACTGACGGAACACCTGAGCATTACAGGCTTTACCGTAGAAACAATCATTGACAGTGGACTGGAAGCTCCTTGTGGAATTGAAATTTACGAAGGTGTGCTTTACGTTGGTGACTACGGCACGGGCGATATTGTTGCTTATGACATGGCAAATGATTTTGCTGAAATTACGCGTATTGTTACAGGTGAGATAGGCATGACGGGCATCAAGATTGGTCCTGATGGCAACTTCTGGTTCGTCAATAGAACGGAGAATACCCTCAAAATTGCTACACCTGGTGATGTTTCCAGTACCAACGAAGCCGGATTTGATATTGATGTCAACATCAGCCCTAACCCTACGGCCGATGTGATAACGGTTACTGTTCCTACACTGGACGATTACCAGGAGGCAATGATTTCTGTGATCAGTGTGACTGGAAAAGTATTGATTCCTGCAAAATCTTTGCAAAGTACTCAAACCCTTGATTTGGCCACTTTGCCAGATGGTATCTACCTAATCCGTATTAATGGAAATGGTTACCAGATGCACGAAAAGGTTATTCTTCAGCGGTAATCCAACGTTCAAGTCAAGTAAAAAGGTCTTGGATAAGAAAAGAGCGTGTCGGGGTTTCCTTTTTCGGGATTCCCTGACACGCTTTTAATTTTAGTCCAAAGGCTGTAAATGGGGACATTTTGCGAGAAATAAGATCCTCTTAATAATACGGAGCCATTTTGACTAAAAATTAGCCTAACTCAAAAGTACCAATCATGCTAAGAACCATCATTTACGTTTGTTTCATACTGTTTCTCTGGAGCTGCCAGAGAGAAACAGCTGTCGAACAAGAAGCCACCCCAGTCATTCAAGAAATTGCTACACCTTGTAAAGAAGGTGGCGAAGGCCGCTTGTTTACCTCCACAAATGGCGAAGTATACCTCTCTTGGGTAGAATTTCTCAACGACAGCACCGACGCCCTGCGCTTCGCGCGCCTGGAAAATGGGCAATGGGGGGCGCCTCAGGAAATCGCACAGGGTTCTGATTGGTTCGTCAATTGGGCCGACTTTCCTTCCTTGGTCACCTATCCGGAAAACGATCAAATGATGGTCGCCCACTGGTTGCAAATGCGCGCCGAAGGAACCTACGATTACGATGTACACCTCTCACTGTCGCAAGATGGCGGGCAGACTTGGTCGCCATCTTTCATCCCACACCGCGATAGCATTGCGGCCGAACACGGTTTTGTGAGTATGCTCCCTATGTCTGAGCAGCAGGTATTCGTCACCTGGTTGGATGGCCGCAATACTAAAGACGAGGGGTACGAAGCCCCTTCTGACGATCACGGCCATGGCCATGGTGGTGCCATGACGCTCCGTGCTGCAATTGTTGATCCAACGGGAACGCTCAGCCAAGAAGTTGAGTTAGACGCTCGGGTTTGTGACTGCTGCCATACCAGTGCTGCACTCACCTCCAATGGTCCTATCGTAGCCTACCGCGATCGTTCAGAGGAAGAAATACGAGACATTTACATCGTTCGCCAGGTAGCTGGCCAGTGGCAAGCCCCTACTGCGGTTCATCAAGACAACTGGGGAATAGCGGGCTGCCCCGTCAATGGCCCGGTCATCAAAGCCAAAGGAGACAACGTCGCCGTAGCCTGGTTTACCGCACCTGAAGGGAAAAGTGAGGTGAGAATGGCTTTCTCTACGGATCAGGGGGCGAGTTTTAGTGCACCCGTTCGTCTGGATCATGGCTTGCCGTTGGGACGCGTAGGTTTGGCTTTTACGGAAGATGATCAACTGATAGTTACCTGGCTGGAGCAGACCGAAGAAGCGGCAGAAATCCGCTTGGCGTGCGTCAACCTCCAAGGCGAAAAAGAAGAAGAACTGGTGCTGGCCGAAGTGGAAGCTTCGCGGCAGAGCGGCTTTCCTGTCATCACCATGCACGAAGACAAAGTCTACTTTGCTTATACCCAGGTAGACAGCCTCACACGGGTGGTTTCAGGTGTAGTGGAATGGGAAAGGGAAGAGGAAAAGTAATAGAGGTTGGCCTTCCAGTGTATCATTCTAATAATACGGTAATTTTGTGCTTAATGCTGTGAGCAGATTACCTTAATAGAAAAAGATCCAATGAAATTTCAAAATAAAGTATATACGTTAAAATCGGGTAGTCAAATTACAGTCAGAGTTCCTGAAGACAAAGAAGCCCAAGGTTTGATGGATTTAAAAAGAGGCTATATTGAAAATACGTCTACACTACCTTGGACTTTGGAGGAATACCCCAAGGATATAGGGCGTGAATTAGATATAATTGAGGAGTACAGAGAAAGTCCAAACGGCATTTTACTTGTAGCCGAATGCGATGGAGAACTTATTGGTAATTTAGATATAACAGGAAGCAAGCGGTTGAAAATGGCTCATACTGCGATGGTTGGGATGGGCATAAAAGAAGCTTGGAGAAACCAAGGCCTCGGGAAAGCCCTAATGAAAAGTGCAATTGAATGGGCAAAAAACAACTCAGCAATTGAAATTCTTTGGCTGGATGTATACGCTTCTAATGAATTGGGGTACAATCTTTATAAGAACACAGGCTTTGAGGTAAGCGGAATAATTAAAGGTTTTTTCAAAGAAGAAAATGGATATATGGATAAGATACAAATGTATCAACGTATCCGCTGAGAACCGACCTGCAATCGAGTTGACGACTCGAAGGGTGGTTATAAACAGGCCCGTGAAGGGCACACAAAATACATCTGCCTAGCCTCTCAAAGGCGGTGGCACAGAAGGCATGTAACGATTATGGACTCATTAACACAAGCGGCTTTAGGAGCTGCGGTTGGCGAAGCAATACTAGGTAAGAAGATTGGCGGCAAAGCGGCCATTATTGGTGCTGTGATAGGCACAATCCCTGACTTGGACGTCTTGATAACGCCTTTCTTTACGCCACTGGAAAAGATCAGTATCCATCGGGGATACAGCCATTCGGTGCTATTTTGTATCCTCGGAGCACTGCTGATCGCCTATGTTTTAAGCCAGCTCAAAGTGACCAAGACAGAAGCTTACTGGCGGCTATGGGTACTGAGTTTTTTGGGCTTGTTTACCCATGTTTTGCTCGATGCTTTTACGACTTACGGGACACAACTTTTTCTGCCATTCACCGATTGGCGAGTATCTTTTGATAGCATCAATATTGTCGATCCGTTTTATACGGTACCGTTGCTAGCGGGTGTGCTCTTTAGTGTTTTTCGATTTGCGCCGGATGCCAAGCGTAGGGCGCTGCCTAACCAGATAGGGTTGCTGGTGAGTACCGCTTACCTCTTGTTTACGTTCGTCAATAAAGCCCACATTGAGGACGTATTTGCTGCTGCTCTGGCCGAACAGGATATTAAGTATGAAGAAATACTCACGGTACCGGTAAAGGTCGGTAATATGGTCTGGTACGGCGTAGCCAATGATGGCGAGCAACTCCACTTGGGCAAATACTCGATGCTAGCAGACAATACCATTGACTTCGAATCTTTCCCCATCAACGAGCAACTGCTCGATGGGCTAGACCCCGAACTGGCCGACCGGATGAAATGGTTTGCCCAAGGGTTTTACACCGTCGCTCAGGAGGGACGCACCATCCGGGTGTACAACATGCAATGCGATATGCAAGGGGTAAGGCACTTTGGTGATTATAAGGCACCTACCGCTTTTTATTTTCAGATCGTCCCCGAAATGGGTGGTGGTTTTGAGTTGAGCACGGGCATGCACCCGGAGGAGTAGGGGAGAGGCCTGGCCGGAAGCGTTCTCTTTGTTTTCGAGGTTGTCTCAGGAGGGCAAAGCTAGCTAGTCCGATTTAATCAGGATCGCTAGCCGAGCGAGCAGCGAGCCCTGAAATGTAGCGACCACGAAGTGGGCACGCCACCTAGTAAAAAATATGCTTTAATGCTCTTCTATTTTCTTTTTTAAATAAACGCCCCTTGCTCGCCTATTTTTAGCAACAGCCAGCGTTGGTCAAAAGTAGTTTTAGGCGAAGCCGTTATTTTGGTTTTCAAAGCTGCCAGTAATCGGAGGTATTTTGTGTCGGTGACGATGTTTTTTTTCTCTCTGATCTTAGCCAGCTGGCGCAGAAAGCGAATAAAAACCAGCAGTTGATCGGAGTGTAAGCCCGATTTTTTGGTTCGCAAAAGAAATAAACGAAAACTATTGAGTGCGGCATCCAATAGCAGCCATTCTGCTAGTTCGTAATAAATTTTGAGTTGAATAATCTTAGTCTTTGCCTGGTATTGTACGCTGGTGAAATTGACCTTCTGCATAATTCCCAGCGAGGAAGAGTAGTCCTTCTCATGGTAGAGGATATTCATGGAATTGAAAAAATAGGCATTTTTTTGTACCTCAGGAGCAAGAAAGCTTTTGAAATCTTCGGCAAATTCTTTAGCCCAGGCAAATTCCTTTTCCAGACAAGCAAGGGAGATAACATTATTGTAAGTGACCTGCTTGATTTGGCCGTTTTTGAGGATGTGTTTTTTCTGGATAATGAATTGATAGATGCGTAAAGTTTCGCGTTGGAAATACTTGTCACCGGTATTCGTTTTGCGGACGCAAAAATTTATGATACTTCGATAAGCGTTGAATAAGTCTCTCTCTTCCCATTGGTTTGTATGGTCATAGAAGACCTGTTTTAACTGCTGATAGGCAGCTTCTCTTTCTTGTCCCCAAATTACCTTTAGGTTGTAATAGTAGAGTTTAATGAGGGGGATTTTTAATAGTTCGGGCCACTGATCAATTAATTGATCGTGTATTCTAGTGACCACTTTTGTGTCAATGGTTGTTTGGGTGGTTTGCGCTATCTGAACAAGGGTGCAAGCATACTCCAGGCTGTTCTTGAAGTACGTTTGTGTAGCCAGTTGAATATTCTCCACTAGCAATTCACTGGGTACAGCCTTTTCTAAATCATCTAACCAATGTATTTGTTGCTCGTTTAGTTTTAGCTGCCGTTCTGCCTGTGTATCGGACATTTTTTGATACTCCTGAGCAAACCAATCGTGCATACCATAGCCTAGCATATTCTTCAAGATCAACTCTTTTGCAAGAGGAGATTCTTCCAGCTGGTGGTGCAGTACAAAACGCCGCAACAATGCCATTAGCTTGGTCATTAAGGCGTTTATTTTGCTTTCATTGTAGACTTCACCACGGAATAATGCCCGACTAATACCCTGCTTGGTTATTGTGCCCCAGTTACAGCACGGAGGGCCAAGTAGGTAGCTTGCTAAATCTGCAGTAGACTGGTTCGTATTAAAGTAAGGAGAGTTTACAAATAGCAGGAAATGTTGCTGATCCTTGGTACTCAGGCAACTAAGTTGGCGGGCTATTTTGCTTTTTTGAAGCGTTTTCAAAATATTTTTAAACTTGAATTGTATTCTTATAAGCTATAGTACAGCTTTTTATACATATATAAATGTTTTTAGAGAAAATAAAATTTATAAATTTGTATTTTTTTGCTCGCTTCAATGCGGTGATCTTTGCCAAGGCGATTAGGTAGTAAACCTATCGCCTTGAAAATGTTCACAATTGAAGCTATTGTTATGAATAAGATTTTTACACTAACTTTTTTACTTGGATGCTTGGTCTTCACTGCGAATGCACAAGACGGAGGACTTGACTCTACCTTTGCCCAGACGGGCGTACTCTTGCTGGATTTCATCGAAGCTAATGAAACAGCCAACGATGTAGAGATTCAGGACGATGGCAAAATTGTCGTCCTTGCCTCGGGGTCTTATGGCTCTAATAACCTCAATGTAGAGATGGTACGTCTGTTAGAAAACGGTACTATTGATTCTACTTTTGCTAATAATGGGTACTTCTTCGTTGATAACCCTGCCGGATCTGATATCCCGTACGACCTGGATATTCAAGATGATGGAAGCTTTCTGATTGCTGGTGATTACGCCAATACCCTCAACGACCTAAGTATGGCGGTATATAAAGTAACGGCGGATGGTGTACTGGACACTTTGTTTGGAACGAATGGTATAGCCACATTGTCTATCGACACTATGCAGGATTATGCACGTACGCTAGAGGTTGCTGCCGATGGTTCTATTTTTGTAGGAGGTGTCAGCCAGATTCCTGGATTCTCTTTCTACCGGTCCGTGGTAGCCAAGTTTACGGCAAACGGTGTAGTCGACAGTACTTTTGGTACGAATGGTGCATTTGTTTGGAATACTGATTCCATCACTACAGATATTCGCAGTATGGAGATTTTACCTGATGGGCACCTCCTCGTTTCTGGTCGGGCGAAGCCTGCCGGAACAGATCGAATTTCTATTTACAAAGTACTCAATGACGGTAGTGGGCTTGATGCAAGTTTTGGTACCGACGGCGGGGTGTTGGCACCTTATCAGGGCACCGGCTTTGATTTGGCCATTCACCCTAATGGCAATATCCTTGTTACTGGCCAAAACTCTACCAACCAAGGGGACAACCTTGTGCTGGCTGCTTATGACCAAGATGGCGCTCCAGTAGCTGGCTTTGGTACCAATGGTGTTTCCTTTGTAGATGTTGATATTCACGACCGAGGGTTTTCAATTTTAGTGCAGCCTGACGGTAAAATCATCGCCAGCGGTGAAAGCGGTGGTACCTTCTTCCAAGGTGGGCCTCGCCAGTTTTTTGCGGCTCGTTTTGATGCAATGGGAGTGCCTGATTCTACCTGGGGTGAAAATGGCGTCGTAAGAACCTTGACCTCGACCTTATTTGCCTTTTCCAATGGTAGTGCTCTACAGCCTGATGGTAAGGTGATTTTGGTGGGAGCTTCGGCGACCCCAACAACTCAAAATGACTTGACAGTTGTTCGCTACAATAACTTTATTGATGCAGACATGGACGGCTTCAGTATCGCTGACGATTGTGACGATACCAATGCGGCCATCAACCCTGATGCGGAAGAAATTCCGAACAACGATATCGATGAAAACTGTGATAATGAAATCCTAATCATCGATGCCGATATGGACGGTTTCAACTCTGACGAAGATTGTGACGACACCGACCCTCTCATCAACCCTGATGCGGAAGAAATTCCGAACAACGACGTTGATGAAAACTGTGATGACGAAATACTGATCATCGATGCAGATATGGATGGTTTCAACTCTGATGAAGATTGTGACGATACCAACCCTCTCATCAACCCTGATGCGGAAGAAATTCCGAACAATGACGTTGACGAAAACTGTGACGATATCATCTTGGTAGGTGTACAGGAAACGGAAATTTCCAGCCAGTTTTTGGTGTATCCTAACCCTGCTGGTGAATTCGTTTACCTCCAGTACGAAGCAGAAGGTCAGCAGCCACAACAGGCTATATTGACCAACGTGACTGGACAGGTACTACAAATAGTTAATCTGGACTTCAACAACCATATTACTCGCCTGGATCTTGCAAATTTACCGCAAGGCATTTTGATTTTAACCATCCAAACGGAAGCCGGTACGGCTATCAAGCGGATTGTTAAGCAGTAGACTTGTTCTACGGGATCATCAAATGGCTACAAGCGGCCAATTTTATCTCGCTCTGCGTTAAAAAGCCTCGCCGATGCTACGGCATCGCCTACGATTTTTGCCTTGATCGAAATAAAATTGGCTTCGCTTTCGCTCATTCATGCCCCGCATAAATAAGTCTAATAATTTCCCCCGAAA
Organism: Lewinella sp.; assembly: GCF_050633125.1. Lineage (NCBI taxonomy): Bacteria > Pseudomonadati > Bacteroidota > Saprospiria > Saprospirales > Lewinellaceae > Lewinella > Lewinella sp. The sequence continues at coordinate 94,642 of NZ_JBOEFX010000022.1, read as the reverse complement.
GAAGGTGAGTAACCTTTAACTGTCCTCTGCCGGGTGATCGTAGTAAAGGAACAGCACGAAAATAAAATGTGATTTTGTTTTTCATAATAGTTGAATAAACGGTTCATTTAAAGTGTTTTAACTATTTGAAAAACCTAAATAAAATCGCATTTTATTTTCTGCGCAATACAATTACGAACCTGGCAGGGGCTTTTTTCTAAAACCTGATAAGATGCGAATTACTGTTTCCTGCTTTTTGCTACTCTTGCTTGTAGGAGGTCTCAATACCCTCTCTGCGCAGAACTTGATTGCTGATCCGGGGTTCGAAATTTGGGATCCAAACAGTAATAATTCGCCTCCGGGAACACTGAGTGGCCTCACTCATTGGTATGAAGCCAATGGCACGCCAGATCATCACCATGTGGACATTGAGTTTGGTAGTAACCTGACCTTGCTCAACCCTTGCCCTCAAGGGGAGGGAGATAGCACTTGTGGTATGCCCTATGAAGGTGGTGGTGTGCTTGGAGCTTATAAGGGCAATGGTGCCGACGGCACAAAAGAATGGGCAGGTACCCAACTATTGGAACCCCTGGTGCCCGGTGATTGTTACGAAATTTCTTTTTGGATAAATAATAAAAAAGACAATCCAGACAATCTTTACGAAACCAATCAATGGGGCGTCTTCTTCTCGGATACACCAACACCGTTTTTTAATGCTAACCTTGCTGATTTCTCACTAATGGCCGATCAGTGGGTAGCGACAGAAATGGTTATCGGTGATACGGTTTGGCATCAGGTACAATTCACTTATACCGCTCCTGAGGCTTACGAATACCTTTATATTGGCTACATGGGGAATGTCTCTACCTCGACCTTCACGGTAGCTAATGACAATTTCATGTTGGGCTTTTATGTGTGGATCGATCAGGTGGTGGTTGAACGCGTAAATGTAGAAGTACCGGAGGATATGACCATTTGTCCAGGGGAAAGTATCACCTTGGATTTTGTCTCTAACTATTCGCTCAACTGGACTGATGGAACAACTTCTGACACCACTCGTTCCGTCACGGTCAGCCCTGCCGAAAGCGTTACCTATTACGTAGAAGCAATCGGTAATCAGGGGTGTACCAAGTTGGATTCTGTACAAATTACTGTGCTGGAGCCACCTTTACTGGATTATCCCGATGTTCTGTGTACCGCCAGCACACCGGTAACCGTGGGGACCAATACAGAAAATGGCATCTGGGCCGGACCAGGGATTATCAATAATACAACGGGACTATTCGATCCCGGCCTCAGCGGTGCAGGAACTTTTGAGTTGAGTTTTTCAGATGCGGGTGATTGTTCAAATAATTACGCTGTCTTGGTAGAGGTGGCGGAATTGCCTGCCAGTGAGCTGGTACTGGACGAGCCCGCGGGCTGTGCGCCTCACACCGTCACTTTTACAGACCTTGCGGCTATCCCCTCTGCCGGGTACGAGTGGACTTTTGGAGATGGAACCGTAGCGTCGACAGCAAGCCCAACGATTGATCATACTTATCAAACCGAGGGTGATTATCTCACTGGGGTGACAATCATTTACGCAGCAAACTGCCAGACGACGGTTGATGTCAGCACTCCCATTCAGATTTTCGAGCAACCAGCGGCCAGCTTTACCTACGACCCCAGAGGCGTGAATACGCTGAATAACGATGTCACCTTCGAAAATACGAGCACAGGCCCCATTTACGAAACGGCATGGACATTTGGGGATAGCACCAGCAGTACGCTCTTTAGCCCGCTACATACATTTACGGACGCTGGGGCTTATTTGGTGAATTTGCGAGTGGAAGGTCCTGGAAATTGTGTTGACAGTACTAGCCAGTTGATTTTAGTCGAAAATGCGGTGCGGATATTCGTCCCCAACGTTTTCTCTCCGAATTTGGATGGTAGCAACGATGTTTTCAATATCGGTTTTTCGGGCAGTTTAAGTGACTATCAAATGCAAGTCTTTGACCGTTGGGGGGGCTTGGTTTTTCAATCCAATAATCCTGATGAGGGCTGGAACGGCAAACGCCAAAACGGTGATCCTGCCGAACAGAATGTCTATCTCTATCAAATAGAGTATACGCTTTTGCCCGCTACCGAATCTACCTCCGCTCGGGCGGAAGTTGTAAGTGGAGATGTCTTGTTATTACGTTAACTCGAAATTCAGGAAAGTAAAAATATTGCGAGCCCGAGCCCGCCAAAAATCAAAATCATTCTAAATAGCCAGCCTGTCCATACATTCCTGGTCTGGTATTTCTGGTCGCTCAGTGTCTTGAAAGGTATTCTTCCGAAGTTGATAAGAAAGTAAAAAATGGCTCCGAACCACGCACTAAGCCCATATTCAGCTTCTGCATGATTGTGGGTAGCCATTGCATCTTTTATGTGGTCGTCTTCTTTGGGGTTTTCCATTGCTGCGGTTATTTTTGTGCTATACTAAATATACATACTTCTTTTGAAAAATAAAGGTATCAACTTGCCATGTGAGTTCACAAATGCGTGAGCGATGTGTAAGGGTGGCCGACGAGCAGGAGGCCAGATAGCGATCCGATTTCATCGGAGAGCTAGCCGAGCGAGTAGCGAGCCCTGAAACGTAGCGACCACGAAGTGGGCACGCCCAGTCATAACAGCGCGTTTTTGAGAGATATATGCTGCTAGAATAGCCTTTTTTTGTCTAAATTAGCAATGCAACCCTGCTGCTATTGGGCACTAGGTTTTGCGGTTTATTTCCTCTCTAAAAACAACAATCAAATATGTTACGCGCATCTTTACTCCTTTCATTATTACTCTTTTTCGGCGGTCTGTTGCTCTTACAAGCTCAGGATTTTGCGGCTATAGATCAACATGCGATGAACTTCAAGGCCAGTGGTGACCTGTCTGCAACGACCCAACAGCTGGTAGCTCCCTATACCACAGAGCTGGAGAAGGCTCGTGCCATTTTTACCTACGTAGCCACTTCAATGAGCTACGATTGCAGAGAGTTTCATCGAAAGTCAGAAGACAGAAAAGCACGTACCCGCCCCGAAATTTTGGACCGCGCTTTTGAGAAAAACCTTGGCGTTTGTGCAGGCTATGCCATCCTGTTTGATGCCATGTGTGAGGCCGCAGGCCTAAATGCCGAAGTAGTAAGCGGAACCTCCCGATCTGGTACACGCCGCTACAACCCCGCGCGGTTACCTGAAAATCATGCCTGGAATGCTGTAGAGATCGACGGCAAATGGCACCTGTTGGATGCGACCTGGGCATCGGGGTATACTGATCCAGAGGTAAGCAAGTTTACGAGTTCTTTTGATGATGATCTCTTTATGCAAGCGCCCGAGGATTTCTTTCTGCGGCATTTTCCTGCCGATGAGCGCTGGCAGTTGCTACCGGAAACACGCACGGCCGAAGAGTTTGTCAACCAGCCCAGTATTTTCCGTATTCCGCAAACGTGGGAACTTTCAGGCTTTTCACCAATAGAAGGTATCCTCCCTACCGGAGAAACGGCGCTGGTATTTCGCATTCGCCTCACAGGGCCCGATAAAATGTTCCTCACCATGGGCAGTCGCCGCTACGAGATGGACTTGGATAAAGAGGGGTATTACTACTACCGTTTAGAGCGTGACGAGGTACGGGGCCGCACCGTCACCCTCCGCGCACTGGAAGACACCCGTATTCGGCCAGTGATAGCGTACCGGGTAGGAGGGTAAGTGAAGTGGGCGCTTCTCGCACTGCGCCTGATAACTAGCCGGCCGGAAGCAGCTTCAATAACTGAAACAGCTTTCAGCCATGTAGAATAGGCCACGGATAGAACGGGTTTGAATGGTTAGCACAGCTTTTTTTAAAGAAAACCGTGTAAATCTGTTGAATCCCGTTAAATCCCTGGCCTATCCTGTTTTTTCTTTTGATACAGTTGCTGGGGTAAAAGAAGATCTTAGTCTACTGTCAAAGCATCCGTAATACTCGCTTGTAAATCAAGCCAATGAGGATGGCTACCCGCTGTTAATCGTTGTGTCATCGTCCGCTGGAGTTTTCGTAATTCCGCCCGTGCGTAAGCAGAAATGTCCGATTGCTTTACCTTCTTATCCTCACTTTCTGTAAACTCAATGAGCTGCGCCAGGTAGGTACGCTGGAGATTGCGGCGATAAGCATCCGGGATATCATTGGTTCTTAATTCTGACATGATCCTTACGGTAAGGTCTTCAAATAGCTGACCAAGTGTGTAGGGGTCACTCGTTCTGGCTTCATTCTCGATGACCCGGTGCAGGCGATCAACATTCATCAGCGTATTCAATGCACTGGCCTGTAGTCGCTGTATTCTTTCGAGGGCACTGTTAGGAGAAATACGACGAAGAATTGCTTCGTCAAGCAGCCATTCTGGGGTCGAGAAAATGTTATGGTTTAACCAGGCTACCGCTGAAGCTTGGCGTCTAGCAGGCACAGCAGTATAGACCTCGCCTTCCTGATCGGCGGTCTTGCGATAATCGTATACGCCGCCTACATTGGTAGCTACGTGGCGGGTATAGCGGCCTAGCTGCGAATAGACATTACCGTACAATTCTTCTAAGTCTTTAAAGGGCATGCCTTCGATGTAAGACCATTCCCGCAATTCCGGAACGATGCGCTTGAGGTTGGCAAGGCCAAGGGTACTGGCCTGGATGGGGTCATCACTCAAGTCTTCCGTCTGTGACGAAGGGTCGTGTACGTTACGCGTTTGGGCACCGAAACGGAACAGTGGGTTGCCCGCTCTTTCCTTCACCCAGCTATTCAGGATAGGGCGTTCTGCTTCTGCATTGGCAGCTTCGGGAATCGGGCGGTATCCATAAATGATTGACCACTCGTCGTAAGGGCCAATGCGGGGGTGCAAACCAGCACCTTCGTCCTGAGGTTGAGCTACATAGTTAAAGCGCGCATAGTCCATGATAGAAGGAGCGGTACCCATGCGCTGAACGAAACCGGGAGCGCGGAGGCTGTCTACCGGATAAGCTACGCTTGACCCCATATTGTGCGGCAAGCCCAGAGTATGACCTACCTCGTGAGCAGCCACAAAACGAATCAGTTCTCCCATAACCTCAGGCGCGAATTTCACGCCGCGAGCATCGGGATTTACAGCTGCCGTTTGCATCATGTACCAATTGCGCAGGAGGTTCATTACGTTGTGGTACCAAAGGATATCACTTTCCAAAATTTCACCAGTGCGAGGATCGTGTACGTGTGGCCCTTGTGCGTTTTGTATTTCAGTGGTAATATAACGGATAACGCTGTAGCGAACATCTTCTGGATGCCAATCCGGGTCTTCTTCCGGCGTAGGTGCGCGTTTGCCCACAATAGCATTTTTAAAACCAGCTGCTTCGAAAGTTTTTTGCCAATCATTGACACCTTGAATAATATAAGGTGCCCATTCCTCCGGTGTTGCTGGGTCGATGTAGTAAACAATCTGCTTGACGGGTTCTACCAACTCTCCGCGTGCCCATGCTGCGGGGTCTTTGGGCTCTAGTCGCCAACGGGTAATGTAGCGGCGACTCTCAGCACGTTGAGCATCAAGGCTGTAGTTGGTTTGCTCCAGCGAGAAATACCCTACACGCTCATCGTAAAGCCGTGGTTGCATAGGCTTTTCGGGCAGACGAATAAAAGATTGATTCATCTCAATGGATAGGGTCTCCGTCAGTTGGTTGTCGGGAAGGTCTTTGCCACCGTTATAGGTGAGGATATGACGCACTTCGGTATTCTCCGGGAAGCTTTTCATCCAGGAAATCATACTGCGGCCTTTGTCCAATGCTTTTACTTTGAATCGTTCACGTTCATTGGCCCGGAGGGCACCAATCATGGGAATGTCAGTGGTGAAAAGACTATTGACTTCAAAGACCACTGCTGTGCTGTCTGGATTGTAAGTCGCAATAGGAAATACTTCTACGATAGGTTCAAAGTTATTGTTCTTGACCGAACGGTAGACCGGATCTTCAAAATTGGCTACATCGTTGTAGCTAACAGAGCGCAGTAACATCTGATCGTCCTTCCGTTGCCAGCGGACCACTTGTTGGGGCCGTGATTTCATACCTGCACCTCCAAAATTGAGCCCTTTGACGTGGCCGGAAATTCGGCTTACCACCAGAATTTCCTCTTCTAGCATAGTGAAAGGAATTTCGAAATAATATTTGCCATCCACTTTGTGTACCGTAAACAGGCCTTCGTCGGTTTGGGCATCAGGAGTGATGACTTCGTCGTAGGTTTTAGGGCCTTTTTTCTTGCCTTTAGCGGCTCCTTCTTCCTGGGCCGACAAATGGGTTCCCATGACGAAGATTCCCAAAAATAGGAATATTAAGCTGTTTTTCATACTTAGCGATTTGATTACTTTGGTTGAACGATTTACACCTGAAGAACTCTGAAGGGACGAAATCGTTCACCTATCACCAAGCCTGCGCAACGAATACCCTTGACTTTGCTGTGAAATGTTGAAAGCTGGTCGAGAGACCAGCAGAATATTGGATGTTAGTTAGGAAACTAACATGAGCGTTTTGGTTTAGGAACGAAAGTAGGGCGGCGAAAAATATTTTCGTAATCGCCTAAAATCCACTGCTCCTTGTAGTCTCCAGACTACAAGGCCATATCCCGCTGGTCTCCTGCCCAGCTAGCACCTACTGCTTCACCAACGGCAAAACGAGTTGTTGACCACTGCTCCTTTTAGTCTCCAGACTACAAGGATATATCCTGCTGGTCGCCTGACCAGCTAAGGAAGAGATAAACTCCAATAAGCCCTTAAACCATAGACGCTGAAATAATTTCTACAGGCAATAAGCCTTTACCGCTGCGATAAATATCTCGATTANNTTATTAACCCCCAACCTCACGTTAGTTTAGGAACGAAAGTAGGGCGGCGAAAAATATTTTCATAACCGCCTAAAATCCACTGCTCTTTGTAGTCTCCAGACTACAAGGATATATCCTGCTGGTCCCCTGACCAGCTAAGAAGCATAAACTCCAATAATCCCTTAAACCATAGACGCGGAAATAATTTCTACAGGCAATAAACCTTTACCTCCTGTGTAATCAATCGCGCTACTTGGGTAGTAGTGGTGTCTTTCAGTTACTAGCCCTGCCCTCACTGGGTTTTCATGAATGTAATTTATCTTTTGCAAGCAAAACCCTAAGTTATTGATCTCCTTTGGGCAATTGTTTTGCTGCCAAAATTGATGGATACGATTTCTATCATTAAACTTTGCATGGTAGATCATTACTTGTAATAACCAATCCTTTCTGCTTTCAGGCAATTGTTTAATACTCTTTATGATCTGGTTTGCCGTGAATTTTTTAAAATCTCTTAGTGTATCTGAGAGAGAATAGGGCGGGTCTATTCTCGCGACCAGATGCAAATGATTGCTCATTATGACCCAAGCATTGATCGTCATTTGTCGGTGAATCTGGCAAAAGCGTAAACTTTCCAAAATTATATCTCGATAGATGGCCCTGGAAAATACGTCAATCCAGCCGACAGTGGTAAGTGTTAGGAAATGAGGTTTGTGTTGATCATGGATTTTGTAAGCAGACATCTTTATCGTATTAAATTGTTATTGAATGATAAGACATCTGTAATGTGCGACTTTAGAGTCCCAAAATCTGGGACTTTTATTTTTTTGATTGAAAAAAATATAGGATAGGATGAAAGCTGGTCGAGAGACCAGCGTGATATTGCATGTTAGTTAGGAAACTAACATGAGCGGTTTAGTTTAGAGAAGAAAATGAGTAGGCAAAAAATATTTTCATCAAACCCCCAAAATCCACTGCTCCTTGTAGTCTCCAGACTACAAGGGCATATCCCGCTGGTCCTCTGACCAGCTGAGATGGCCATGACCTATTAGTTGGGAAACTAACATGAGCGTTTTGATTTAGGAACGAAAATAGAGCGGCGAAAAATATTTTCGTAATCGCCTAAAATCCACTGCTCCTTGTAGTCTCCAGACTACAAGGATATATCCTGCTGGTCTCCTGACCAGCTAGCACCTACTGCTTCACCAACGGCAAAACGAGTTGTTGATCCTCATACCTCACTTGCAGCCAGTATGCGCCCGCAGAGAGGTATTCCACCGGTAAGTCCAAACGAGAAATACCATTGCCAATATCACCGTTCCACTGACTGATAATTTGCCCGGCAGGGTTGCTGATGGTCATTTCCAGGCCTCGGTAGGGAGCTTCACTTTCAATGATTAGTGCGGCCTTGGTGTTTACGGGGTTGGGAACCAAGTTTACACTTACGGGAAGGTTACCCAAGAAGGAAGTACTGTTTTCATAATCGTAACGAACAGTGATGGTTTCGGTCCAAATTTGTGCGCCTTCATTGTCGGTCACACGAGCCTGTAGGTCGTAGTGGCCCCAGTTGGGCATAAGGTAAGGCATTTCGTAAGGGGGCGTTAGATCGCTTCCTAAAAAATCACTTCCTAAAAAAAAATCGACCTGTACGATTTCTCCGTCGCTATCATTTGCTTCTACCCGCATGACTTGCTGGAGTGGGCCTACACCAATATAGAGCGTATTGTTGGCGGGGAAGGCAATGTTTGCTTGTGGTAGCGCATTAGCCGCGAGTGTGATCTCATCGAGGAAGATACTGTTGCCTTTATCACCGATACTTTCGATTTCCAGGATAAACTGCTGCCCTTCCCAAGGGGATAAATCAACGGATTCGGTACGCCAATCATTGCAATTGGAGGGTAAGAACCCTGGTATGTATTCGGCTACGGTTGACAACACATCTCCGCCTTTGTTATAAATATTATGGTGCTGTCCTTGCTGATCTACCAGGTTGACCCTCAATTCATCAAAATGGAGGGGATGCCGTTGGGCGTAAGCTACTCCAAACTGAAGGCTGGCCTGGGTATATTCTCGTAGGTCGATGGCGGTACGCAGGTATTCGCGGTTTAGTTTTCGTGGAGCGTCCCGGTGGGGTACTTCCAGGCAGGGCCCATTACAGCCGCCGTCGGCTCGCCAGCGCCATTGTACGGGAGTATTATCGGGGTTGATGATTTCCCAAGCAGTGAGGTCACCTTCTGTGAAGCCCTCAGAAAAGGGGAGGAAAGCTTCTCTTACTCGGATGCTGTTGGTACGTAAGAGCGTGTCGGCCCCCAGCGGATTAGCCGCTACTAGGCGAACCAGATAATGACCGGGGGTATTGTACATTACTGAGACTTCCTCGTCGTTGGACAATACCGGGCTTCCACCGGGAAATGTCCAGTCCCAGGAAACGGGGCCTTCTTCGCAGTCATTGCTAAACAATATTCGGGTTCCTGGTGCCACTTCTCGCTCCGTTTGGACCCACTTGGCAACGGGAGCACTTGTCCAATCCTTTACTTGAAAATGGTAATATCCTATTGGGGCTGGCAATGGCCGCACTTGTCTTTTTCCATTGTTGGCAAACGCTTCGATGTAGTACTGCACCTCGGTGCCGGGAAGTGTTCCTGGAATTGCTGCCTGCCAAAGGGCTGGATCATCCAGGTTCCTGGTCATCGGTACGGGTAGGAAAGTGGCCTCAGGCGTGGTTCTATAATAAAGGGTAACATTGGTAATACCCGTTTCATGGTAAACCCAGGCATCAACGGGATAGGAATTCTGTATCCCGTAAACATCTCGCAGGCGAGGATGAGCAATCCATAGCGGGCGCTTCACCCCGATTAGTTTAGTAATACAATGCAGCGCTCCCAATTCATCAATAATCTCATTACAGTTGATACCTTCCACGCGGTAGCCGGGGAAATAATCGCGGTACAGCTGAAGAGCTATTTCATCCGAAGGCGCATCGTAAATAGGTACCAGTATAGTTTTATTGATAAATACACTGTTGGTATACGTACGGTAATCCGCAAACGGAGGGAATAGCCCGCCTTGCGGCGGCATGGGCAAACGCAAAATACGGTAGGGTTTGCCATAAGGCGTGCGGTAATGATTTCGCAGGTGAGACAGGTTTGCTTCTATAACCGGCCCATCTGCTACTCCTGGCGGATATTCGCCAATGGCAATGGTTTCTTCATCCAAGGTACGCATGTGCATGTCCAGATGATGAATCGTATCAAAATTTAAACGGGAGAGGATGCGATAATCTTCAATGCCGAAAAACAGGCGGGCATACTCGGCTATCTCTATACCTGTTTTTCCGGAGTTTTCTCGCAAAACCAAGTCGCTAGAATAAGCAGAACTTACACCATCCCGCAAAAAGTTACCGCCGGTATGTGTCCAACTATAGGGATTTTCATCAGCGTTATAGAGCGGCGACCCGATATAATCTGCTACTTCGTAAGGAATTTGATCGTCAAGGGTGCGATTAGGACGATTGTACAGATAGTCAGAAATCCCCCGTTGGTTAACTTTGTCGAGGTACACCGTCCAGGGGCCATAGTCACGTATCCAAACACTGTTGAAACCCGAGTAGATAAAGCGGAGGTTCTCCGTTGGAATCTGGGCTACAGCAAGGTGAATACTAAGGGTGCTAAAATCAGGAGCGATAATATACACCAGGCATTCCTCTACGGCATAACGAACAATCTGAGTAAGGATGTCTGTATAGTCATCATCCCAAGCGATCACCAGGCCTTCTACTTCTTCCCATTCGCCCATGGTCCGCACATTTTGTGGTGGCAAATTGGGCTGGATAAACTGCTGAGGAATATCGTCTTCAGGTGTTTCCGTATAATCAATCTGAGCACGAAGTCCGCTTAGTGTAAGCAGGCAGAGCAGTAAAATTATATAGCGGAGCTGGTAGAAAGCGTCCATAAGCAGAGGGGTTCAACAATCGAGTAGAATTCTAATAACTAAAACAATACACAGCAAAATATACTTGACTGGCATCATAACCGCTACTAAATTACTGAAAATCGTTGACTTTTAGGAGGATAGACAACCTTTCTCCTGAATTTAATTGAACTATAAGAAATATAAGGGATTATAAAAAAGGTACTTATATGTCCTTATAATCCCTTATATGGTTCAAGAAAACCCTTTGGTGCCTTAAGTGGTTCAAGCTCATCAACCCAATTGGTTTGTTTACCCTAGCAGGATACCCCTTATATACCCTTATAATCTCTTACATAGTTCAAAAAAACTTTGGTGCCTTAAGTGGTTCAAAATGCCTCTCCCAGCTAAATTCGTGAATTTAACCCAGCAGAATACCCCTTAAATTTCCTTATAATCCCTCATATGGTTCAAGAAAAAAACTCCCTTTGATGCCTTAAGTGGTTCAAAATACCTCTCTCTTAGTCCTCAAATAAGCTCGCATCCAGCCCGGGAATCACCCGCAGCGCATTTTTGTAGTAGAGCTTTTTCAGTACCTCATCCGGTAGATTCAGGCCATACATGCGCCAGAAAGCATGGTAGCGCTTGTAGTACGGGAAGTATTCATCATCGGATTCAAGGACCCGAAAATAGGTAGGGTATTCATTAGGTTGGTAGGAATCTTTACCAAATAGTACGCGATCCTGGTACTGCTCAAAGAAGCGGTTGGCCATGCGTGGTTGGCGACCCAGCTCAGCGATGACAGCACCAATTTCTACCACCACATTGGGGTTGTCGTCCAGGAATTGCCCCAAGCGTTCAAGGTCATTGGCATACCAGCTCATGTGCGCACTGATAAAGGTTGTGCCACGGTGCTGGCGGAAGATATCGTGCGCTTCGCCCAGAATGGTCTCAAAAGGAGCAGGATTATCAGCGTCACGCTTGCGGTTGGGGCGCAGCTTTAATTCAAGCCAGCGCTCATTGTTTTCGTCGTGCGGCTCCCAGAACGAAGGAGGGTCGGCAGAGTGGATGATGACAGGAATCCCTAGTTCGCCACACTTGGCCCAAACCGGCGCGATACGAGGATCATTGATCCTGATGCGGTTACCATCCTTATCGGTATTGGTCATGCCCTGGCTCTTGTAGATCTTCAAGCCACGAGCACCGATGCTCACATCAAATTCCAGTTGCTTGAGGGTGTTTTCCAACCAATCTTCTTCATCAATCGATCTAAGCTCAATATTGGTAAAACAAACGATTCTATTCTTATGCTCCGATGCATTGACATGATCCATAATGTCCTTCAGCGCCTGCCCACCACGACCACTCAGGTTGACGACGATTCCCATGTTCATGGTATCCATCTGCCGTATTAGTAAATCCAAATCCTGGGTAGCCATCCGCCAGTGGTGGCTATGCACGTCGATAAAAGGAAACTTGGCGTGCGTCACCTCCGTTTCCGGCACCACCAAAGTAGAGGGCGGATCATACTCCTCCCAGTTCAGCATCAGGGAAGAATCGATAGGGGTACGCTGCGCTAGCAGGTTAATACTAGCGAGGCACAATAAGAGGGTAAGAAGACGAGTAGGGAACATAAATTTATACTTTGTGGCTAAAGTACAAATTTACGAAGTATTAGCTTCCGCAAATACCAACGAAGAAAACTACTCTACCACCAACTTCCGCACCACGCTCCCCTGCGCACTTTCCAATTTTACGAAATAAATGCCCGCAGGCCAGGTGCTCACGTCGATTACTGCACTAGTACTCGCAGCGGGAAGTGTTGAATGATAAATGAGCTGACCTTGAAGGTTGCTTACAGTTAACTTACCTTGGTGTTCTAATGGACTTGTTCTAATTTCGCAATGATTAGTTGCAGGATTAGGGAATAGGGAGAAATACCTATTTTCAGCCGTTGTAATAGGAGGAGAGGTGGAGACGATATCATCTTCATCAATAGTGACTGCTATAAAACGAGGAAATCTGGACAGAGGAATCTGATAGCTCCCATACCACTCTCTTAACTCAAGTCCAATCAAGTAAGTGCCTGGTTGAGGGTTACGCCATAGCAGCTCTCCCGTCGTTTGATCTAATAGAAGAGAATCTATCACTCCTTCTATTAAACAATCACTTGTTTCTTCATAAAAATTTGGTGCGCCATGGTAGCTAACGGTTCCCACAGCATCATCATATCCTTCAACCTGCATACGAAAGATGCCTTCTTCGTCTACGTAATGGTCAAAATTGTATGGCGTCCAATAAGCTATATGAGGGTTAAAGTCAGGAGTTCCTACATGATACAAATCCAACTTTGATCGCATGTAAATAGCACACTCCTGTGTAAGGTTATCAAACTCTAATCCAATTGGTAGCGGGGCAGGGTTTCCCCAGAAAGGACTTGGGGAGCCGGGCAAATAATTCGCTAGAACTTTAAACTGATACAATGATATATCAGCATTTATACTTATCACGCTATCAACACCTATGACGGGTGGATTCTGCTCGTTTCCTAAATTTATCATCCCAGTCATGAGGCTGGTATCTAAACCTGCTTCATAATAAAACCCAACAATCACTTCATACCGATTAAGCTGAGGTAGATAATGAGCCGTCATTTCAGCTCCATAAAATTGCTGGCTGAATAAAGAGTTTATACTCAACAGGTACAGTAAGAGGGAGTAGGTATAGCACGAGTGGAGAGCATCTCGCTGATTTTTATTGACATTAAAACAAATCATTGGCGTAGAAATTTTTCTGATATTATCATTTTTTCATCTTCTGCTACTAAGATATATGCACCCTTAGGTAAATGTCTTATATCCAGTCGAAATCTATTTTCTTGTAATTCTAGCGTATTAATACTAGTAATTCTCTGTAATTTTTGACCTATGATATTGTAAATACTCAAGTCGACTGTTTGAGAAAAATCACTAAGGTTAATATAAAGAAAATCTGTAACAGGATTAGGATAAAGAGTTAGTGCATATTCATTTTTGCTGCCAAATTCTCGGGTTGATGTAATCCCATCAAAGAGAAAACGTGCCAAAAAATTTGCCTCTGCAAAAAAACCTCCACCCATATTACCGGATTCAATATATGTGGAAAAATAAGAATCAGGATTTGGACTATATTGCATCAATTGACTTATGTTATCATCGGTATCAATCGTTGCATGGCTATCAAATGCATTTCCGCCTATGAAAAAATAGTTTTCAGTAAAAGAAAAATCCTGAATTTGTTCCACCCAAACACCTCCCATATAAGACCCCCATAATGGTTGATATTCATTATTAATGATTAAAAAATAACCATCAAGATTAGTTATACCCTGAGGCTCTGGAACACTGCCAAGCGTGGAATGAGAACTTTGCAGCAAATTAGGGGTTCCAACCACAGGAAGCCCTGGATCATTTGGGCTAGATAATCTATCATTTCCGCCAATCGCTATATAATCGTTTCCAAACGTACTAAACGCATGACAGGTTTTTAGGTTAGAGCCCCCTGTTGCACCGTTTCCTAAAAGTGTTGTGAATAACTGTTCACCACTTTGGCTAAAATGGGCAAAAAAGGATTCCCTATAATAAAAGGGGCTTCCCGAGGTTAAATTTGAGGGTTCGTCGTCATAAATATTATCAGGTGGAAGGTTTCCGGGATCAAAGAAAGGAAAACTCCCTAAAGAGCTGTTATCCTCTAAATTTGTTCTTCCAACCATATAAATATCTCCTTTGTCACCGATAGCTAGTTCTTCAAAGAAATCATCCAGATTACCCCCAAAATTAGTCGACCATAATATTTGATGAGGGAAAGGAGATATTTTTGTAATGAATGCGTTTTGATTTCCCAGTGCAGTTTGTGTATAAGAATCAATATCTTCGGATATAACAGGAATGTTATCTGCAGGAGTTGCTTGACCTGCAATAAAAATATTTCCATTTGGTGCGACTTGAACATCTGCTATTCTACTTGCATTAAATCTAGATGAGAAGGCAAGAGTCAAGTCGCTATTAAATTTGCTGAAAAAGGAAGGCCCCGAGTTTTGAAAAAAGCTGCTATTGTTATCATTGAGTAGAGTAGCATTAGCACCTTCTCCAACGATGAATATATCTCCTGTGCTTTTATTTTCTGCTATCCCAAAAATGATCTCTTCTAATAATGCGTTTTCTCCAAAGAAAGTCGAATGATTTAATAGCCCTCCCTCTGAAAAGACACTTATAAAGCCATCAGAGCAAAAACTAGCATCAGCAATAAGGCAATTATTAACATCATCAAAATAACTTATTCCGTTATTTACCAATGGGAAAGCACTTGGGTTGTTTTCCTCATTGCTAAATCCTTCTGTCATGCCAACAATAATTACATCATTGTTTCTAAGTAGTAAATCAAAAGCTCTATCTACACGATTGCCTCCAAGAAAAGTCGACCAAGCAAGATTCAATTCTCCATCAAATTTTGTTAGATAAGCATCAATAGGAAATTCCCCTAAGTTCACTTCTTGTATACCGTTCAAAATAGGAAAAACAGTTGCTCTAGTTTCACCAGTGACATAAAGATCAGGACCAGATGATACTTGCTTCGAGTCTATGGAATTTGTAATGGTTTGATCATTACCACCAAAATAAGTACACCACTCCAAATTTGTTCCTCCTCCACCAGTTGAAGTTGGTATACCCCCTCTCACCCCAATCACCAAATACCGATTGCTCACACTATTCACGCCCGTGATCTCTACCTTATTACTCCCCACCAGACTATAAGCTGGCGTATCCGTATTGGAATAGCTGGTCCCTGCCGCATCATAGCTCGACAAGGTAGGCTCCGGCCAAACGATGGTGCCCAAGGCGGTGGTGATTTCGAGTTCACCGCTCCCATTTACCGCCAGACTGGTGTGCCCTGCGAAGGTGAAGATGATCGCATCGGGGTCTACGCCGGGTTCGATGATGATGTCGTAGGTGTGGCCCATGCCGTTGCTGCCGTAGAGGAGGTCGATGCCTGTCCAGGCGTCGGTGTGTAGTACCTGGTCGGTCAGTGGCACTTTTGTGCGGCCTTCGTTGATGTGGCCCAGGTAGTAGTTGTGGTAGCTGCTGCGCTTGTCCAGTGCGAATACTCGCTGGCTTTTATCATCGCTGAAGGTTACGTCTACTCGGCAGAGGGTATCTGGCGTGGTGGGGACGGTATCGATCAGAGCCTGCACTATGCTCAATTGAGCGTTTTCCAGATAATGGTTGCCAGCGTAGTACTTGATGTCTTCGGCGACTTTACCGTTGGTTTTGGTCAGTTGATCGTACTGGTGGATATAGGGCAGCGAAGCATTGGGTGTTTCGCTATTCGGTGGCAGGAAGTAATCTTTTTTGGCAAAGCGCACCGCTGTGGGAAACTGTCCGCTGGCTCCGGCGGCAGTCTTGCCGCTCATGATGATGCCGCCGTCTTCGTCTTCCAACAGGACTTCTGCTCGGTCGTTTCCGCCCACCCAGCCTGCAAAGGTGAGTTCATGAAGCAGGCTACCAGTACTGGAACTGCGGCGCTGGAACAGGTAGTCTTCGTCGGCTGCTTCGTGGATTTGGCCACAGAGGTAGATTTCGCTACTGCCTGTAGCTATAAGTACATCGGTGATCTCGTCTTCGCCGTTGGCGGCTCCGCTGATGGTTTGCTGCCATTGGAGAGTACCGCTGCTGTTGTATTTAAGGAGGAGGCCGTCGCGGTCGCTGCTACTGGTCGTCGTGAAGCCACCGACAATCACGTCGCCGTTAGCGGCTACGGCAATGGTATTGGCCTGATCGTTGGCATCAGCCGTGCCATTGAAGGTCTTCTCCCACTGGATAGCCGCACCGTCGTCTAATTTTACGACTACTATATCTCGGCCTTGGCTGGTGGTAGGCTTCCAGCCGGTGATGTAGATATTGTCGCTGGCATCGAGGGTTACGTCGCGCACTTCTTCCAAAGTGATTTCATCGCTGTTTGTACTTGTAATCAGGCTTCCATTGGCGGGATTGTACTTTCGGTCGAGTATATGCCATTTGTTGTTGGTAGTTGCTTCACTAAGGGCTACAATGTGCAATGAACCTACTCCACTGGCATCAACGTAGCTTCCTGCATCGAAAGCACTGAAACCATCGTAGGTGGCCGACCAGCTAGGCGTACCGTCGCTTTCGTAGGCCAGGACTAACAAATCCATATTGCTCGTGCTGCTACTGGTGCCTCCGGTAACAAACACATCATCATTTGTATCTACGGCAATCCGCAGGCCACCATCATAAAAAGATGCACTGCCATTGTGCAACTCGTACCAGGATAAACTGCCCGCACCCGTATATTTCAGGGTTAGCGCATCGTAGTTGTTGCTGCCATTGTACACTGCACCAGTGATAAGGATGTCGTCATTGCCATCTAGGATCATATCCCCTAGCAGGATATTCGCCGTAGTCGCTGCCAGATTAAAGGTGTCGATCCAGACTTGCACGCCCTTGAGGGTGCTCTTGGATAAGACTAAATCGTGTTGCCCATCATCGTTAAGTTGGTGAACCGCTTCATAAACGTGATCACCAGCGGTGATACTGAGGTTGCGCCCAGCCAATGTATTACTGACGCCTTGATTGTTGACCCAATCGCGCAGCCAGATGTCATTGTATTCCTGGGCGGAGACGTTGAAGGATAGCGTTAAAATGAGGAAAAAGGTAGAGAGGTAGAGAGGTAGAGAGGTAGAGAGGTAGAGAGGTAGAGAGGTAGCGTTGCGCATGATTTTAAGGTTTAGGTTGTTGCCATGGCTACCAAGCTAAGTGTTCTTTTGTTTCTGTCCTAATTTTAAATCTAAGAAGGCTGTATTCTTGTAATATTTAACATTTGGTTTACCGTGAAGCCTCTGTTGTAAACATAAGTCATCCCGAATTTTGATTGTCATCAAAATCCGTNNTTAAAGACGAAACCCCATGATTTCTACTAGTGAAATCATGGGGTTTTCTACAAATAGTCGGATAAATCACTCTTTTTAGCTATTTACGGACTCTTTCTAAGTTAAGGTCAGGCTGGATTTTGGCCTTAGCCAAAATTCGGGATGACTTATGTTTAATATTAGATGTGGTGTCTTCTACACCAACACCATCTCCCCAGCCGCAATCGCCTGCTCAATAAACTGAGGCAATATCCGGTTGTAGGTATGCATAATCCGACGCGGGTGGCGCATATCGGCCAGCATTCGATGGTACTTCTCGGCGCCGTGCTCGGTGATGACGGCCTCGCGGCGTTCGGGTTCGATGAAGTGGGAGATCATGCCCTCGGGGTCGGCCTCTGGGTGAAACTGTACACCGATCATTTCCGGAGAGAAACGAATGGCCATGATCGCTCTTTCGAGCGGTACGTGAGGGCGAATTTTTTCCAGCGCGAGAATGCTTGCGCCAAGCTCCTCAAAACGATCTTCATTGGGTTGGGTGACTTGGTAAAAGCGGAAATCTGCCGCCCAGAAGGGATTGTTTAAACCATCAAAAATATGCTCTTCTGCTCCGGCATCTGTCAGGTGTACCGGGAAGGTACCAAAAGACATGGTGCGCCGGTCGGTAACTTCTGCTAAGTTGAAAAAGTTAACCGCCATTTGATAAGAGTGGCAGATGAAAAACACAGGCTTTTTTTCTGTCTGATGCTGGTTCCAAGTCCATACCGCCTGTAACCAAGCGTAGTATTTGGCATCCCAATTGCCATCGCCTTCCAATGGGTTTCCGGGGCCACCGGTAGAAAGGTAAAAATCGAAGCTCAAATCGGGTACTTCGGCTTTGCCGCGTACATCGAAAACTTCATAATCTACTTTGCCAGCAAACTGCAAGACAATATCTTTGATACAGCGCATCCCCTGATTGGGAGCACCGTCATACATATCCAGAATAGCTAATCGAGCAACACTCATAATTCAACAATTTCAGTGCGTGTAGTTCATGGTTGTCATTATCTTCACTTTCTAGCGAAAATAGTGGCTTCTACCGATTTGGTAAAACCCGTTTCTTAAAGATGGTTTTAGGGAGGTTAAGGCAAGGTAAACTAAAACAGTGATTAAGGATAAAAGGTTGTTCAGGCAAAGGTCAGGAAAAAGCAGGTATTAATTTGAAAATCTTAGTTAGTCTATCCGACAATTAACGATTTGTATAAAGAGAATAGAGGAAACAACGGCTCTCTGTGAGCTGTCGCTTCCTCTATCGTAAGTGACTTTTAGTTACTTCTTCTTCGCAGGAGTACGCTTAGCTGCTGGCTTTGCGGCACGTTTAGCTGCGGGCTTCTTCGTTGCGGTAGCTGCCACATTGTTACGAATAAAGTTACCCCAGGTGAGGTTGCTCTTTCCGTCTTTGTGTGCTTTTGCTTTTTTGATCGCGTAAGTAGCAGCAGTTTCCACTACCCATTCGAAGTTTTCGGCGCCTACAGAGCTAACTTCCGCATCCGGTGCTGGATTACAGAAGTCGATAGCGATAGGAATACCGTCACGAATAGCAAATTCTACGGTGTTGAAATCATAACCGAGGCCTCGACAAATCGTTAGCACTAGCTCATGCATTTGCTGGCGTAACTCGTCACTTACTTCGTGCTTTGCTGCATAGCGCAGGTGGTGAGGGTTACGTGGTTCGTAATCCATAATCCGAACGTGTTCTCCACCAATACAGTAACAACGGAAGTAAGCATCAAACTTGATTTCTTCCTGGAGCATCATCACCAATTGCTCGGTTTCTCCGTGCTTCTCAAAAAACTCTTGGGCATTTTCCAAGCGATACACACTCTTCCAGCCACCACCCGCGTGAGGTTTCATGTAAGCTGGGAAGCCAATGTATTCGAAGATGCCTTCCCAGTCCATAGGGTAAGCCAGGTTAGAGAACGACTCGCCCGATGTATCATCAGGGTGCTGGTGAGAAGGTAGCAAAACCGTCTTTGGCACAGGCACGTCCATTTCTGTAACAGAAAGAACGTTATTGAAAAACTTTTCATCAGCACTCCACCAGAAAGGGTTGTTGATTACCGCAGTTCCGGTAGCAGCTGCATTCTTAAGAAAGGCACGGTAAAAAGGTACATCTTGTGAAATACGGTCAATAATCACAGCGTAACCTGAAGGTTCACCTTGTACTACCTTGTCAATTTTTACCGCTTCCGCGACGATCCCTTTTTCTCCTTTGCTGTTGATACGCTCAATGAAAGCCTCAGGGAAGGAACGTTCTTTACCAAATAAAATACCGATCTTTTTCATATTGAAAAGTTGATTTCGAATTGTGTTCAAGCTCTTAAAACTAAGACTAAAGTAATGATTAGTTGCCTAACTGGAAATCAGTTCTTGCCTTGATCTCCAATCTGTAAACTACAACAAGCTCAGATAGTGAGGGAACATTTCCCGCCATAAGGGCCAGTCGTGTTTCTGCCAACCACGGACATCCAGCCAGTGGTCAATCCCTTTAGATTTCAATATTTCCGACATCTTGCGGTTGGCGTCCAGGCAAATATCCCAGTCCGAAGTACCCAAGACGATCTTCATACCCCATAATGCCGGATCATTGGCATTTTGCATAAAGTCGATAGGGTTATTGAAATAGGTGTCTTGGTCATAATAACCATCCATAAAGGTCTTGATGTCAAAGGCACCACTCATGCTGAACATGTGACTTACCTGATCCGGATGGCGAAAAGCGAAGTTAGCAGCGTGATAACCGCCAAAGCTTGGCCCTGCTACCGCTATTTTATGTGTCCTCGTTTTCATCTGAAGCTGCGGTACCAATTCTTCACTCAGGAAGCGATCGTACTGGATGTGGTTTTTAACCTTGTGCGCAGGATGAATATTTCGGTTATACCAACTGTCAGAGTTGATACTGTCAGGACAGTAGATTTGTACCAAACCCTGTTCTACAAACCAGCGAGCAGATTCTACCAGTTTGAAGTCTTTATTTTCGTAGTAGCGCCCCATTGTGGTAGGAAACAAAACTACAGGATAACCCCGGTCTCCGAATACCAGCATGTCGATATCACGGCCGAGATGATGAGAGTAAAATTGAATTAGTTTTTCCTGCACCGTAGAAGTATTTTAGGAAGTTCTCTGAAATTTTAGCAAAATTACTGTCTTTTAGCTTAGGTTACAAGCTATTTATTTGGTTTACAGTTGTTTAAAAAAGCGTAAACCAAATAAAAAACAAGCAATTCGACGACTAATATACATTTATTCTTAATTGCCAGAATAGCGCCACTTATTCTTCTCAAAAAAGATAGTTTAGTATTTGCATTTTTTTTCAATAATTCTCTTGTTCTTATGCCTGTCAGCGGTTTACGTGGATTTCTAGATGATTTTATGCAGTGGTTACGGCAAATTCCGGTTTTCCGTAAACCTTTTACTATCCATCATTTAGCGAGTGAATTCCTGGATAGAAAGGTCATTGTTGATGTGTATCGTACCGATAAGTCAAAAAATCAACCAATCTTCTTTTTTCTTGATGGACAAGATTTGCGTACCATGCCGATTGGAGTAATGCAGCAGCAACTCTCGAATGAAGGCTATTCCTCTTTTACAGTAGTAGGCATTCATGCCAACGAAGCCCGTATGTGGGAATATGGCACAATCAGCCGTGCAGATTATGGCGATCGCGGAAATCGTGCACCCGAAACAGCACAGTTTATTCTTGAGGAGTTGATGCCTTTTTTGCAAAAACGATACTTCGTGAGCCAGGCTTCCAGCCAGAACTATGTGGGTGGATTCTCTCTGGGAGCCTTGGTTGCCTTCGATATGGCTTGGCATTATCCCCAGCAATTTGGCACAGCGGGAATTTTTTCTGGCGCACTCTGGTGGCGCAGCCGCCCCTTCAATAAAAAACTACCCGATGCCAATCGGATTTTGCACGACCAGGTCGCCAAGGCGAGCAGCTTGCCGCCAGTACGCTACTGGTTCCAGGCCGGAACCAAGGATGAAGACGGTGACCGTAACCAAAATGGTATCATCGACGCCATTGATGATACCCTGCAATTGATGGACCTACTCCGCCAGCAAGGCCAACCTGAAAGCGACCTCCATTACCTGGAAATTCCCGACGGTCGCCACGAACCAGCCACCTGGGCGGTAGCTATGCCAGATTTTTTCCGGTGGGCTTTGAGCAAAATTTGAAAATGAGCAAAGATAAGGGCTGATAAAATGAGGTGCTAAGCCCTGTAAACCAAAGGATACAAGTACTCTTCCCCTATCCTAAAAGGGGGAATTTGGTCATGCCCTGCCACGTTAGCTACAATACGCAGAAAATGTTTAGTTAAACCATCTTGGGAAAGCTTTTTCAAATTCTTGAATACCCTTTTGGGTTAGATATGGATAAATCATAGCGAGCATTGAATTGACCTGATGTTCTAAATGTTTCTTGGAACTTCTCTTATTGTAGATTTCAGAAGTATAAATCCATGTATCTCCAAAATTTACCATTCGTTCTGCAAGTATTTGATATTCATCTTGAAAGTTTGCTGCGCGTATTAATTGTCTCTCATGGAGATGATTAAATAAAAACACGTTTCCAGCAATTCTCTTTTGGTATACTTTATGAAAGTGATCACAAATTTTATCATTTACCTTCAGTATGTTGAACAAATCAGTCCATATAAATTTGTACTTCAACATCCTCTCCATACTTGACTGGATGTCATTCTTAATTTGAGGAAATGATATTTCAGTCTCCGGTAAAGTTTCAATTCTTTTATCAAAATCCGAAACCATCTCAAAATAAATGTACTCCAAAATATCTTCCCGTTTCTTGAAATGATAGTTGAGGTTTCCAGAGCTCATTCCCAAATTCGTTGCGATCATTCGTATGGTAACTCGCCCATAGCTATGCTTGTTAAATAGCTCCTTTGACTTGTCAACTATCCGTTGTTTTGTTTTATTCATTAGTAAACTTGTCCTAATTTCATTTTTTTAGTAAGTTTGTCCTAAAATTAATTAAAATTTATGAGCTTATTGTTTAAAACGGAAAAAGGTAAAGTTGAAATCCTGAAGCTATATGATGAAAAATTGGCGGCGTTAAACATTAATTATACCTACAAAGTAGTGGAAACTACTTTTGGTAAAACCAATATTATTATTGCAGGAGATCAATCAAAACCACCCCTCATTCTTGTCCATGGTTCCAATGGTTGTGCTCCTGTTGCTATTGAAACTTATAGTGATTTGATTGATTCTTTCGCTGTTTATGCCATAGATGTTTTAGCGCAACCAAATAAAAGCGCAGAAACACGTTTGAGTATGAAAGATGACTCGTATGGCCAGTGGATGAATCAAATAATAGATAAACTTGCTCTTGAAGAGGTTACACTAGCTGGCTTCTCTTTTGGAGGACTCGTGATACTAAAAACACTAATTAATAATGAGGATAAAATAAAGGAAGTGTTCCTATCGGCTCCAGCTTACATAGTGAACGGCAATCCTATTAAAGCATTGTTTAAGTTCTTCGTTCCTATGAAGCGCTATATGAAAACAAAAAAGACAAAATATCTCGAACGCTTTCTGGATGCTTCATTCACGGAAAAAGATGACTTTGCGCATAAATATTTATCGGCAGTATTCACTCATTTTTCAATGGATTTTACCCCTGTTCCTTTGATAAAAGCAAGTGAAGCGTCAAAAATTCGAACCCCAATAACATTGATTGCTGCAGAAGATGATATTATTTTTCCCGGTCGAAAAATGATAAAAAGAGCTAAGAAGATTTTCCCTTCTCTTAAGCACACTTTATTGTTAAGTAACTCAAAACATGTGCAAAATAAAAAAGACAATTCGACAATATCATCTTTAATTATGAATAGCTAAACTGCCAAACGATTATGCTCCTAAAACATGGCACGGTGTGTAGTCTAACCATTAGTTGGTAGTAGGTGAACATATGAATAGGGGCTAACCTCGAGGAATACCGATGCAAAAGCCAGAAGTAAGGGGAGAACCCATCCATCCATCCATCCAACCATCTAACAAACCAACCATCAAAACACCTGGTTTATCCGCTATTCGACAACTCATCCATGAGAATATTGGTAATTTTGAGGCCATATATTCATAGAATTTCCTACCATTATGGCCAGTACCAAAGTCTCTTTTACCAACAACACCGGCTATACCTTAGCGGCTCGTTTGGAGCTTCCTGTCAACCAGCATCCGGTGGCTTTTGCGATTTTTGCACATTGTTTTACGTGTAATAAAAACCTCACGGCTGTACGCAATATAAGCCGGGCGCTCCACCAAGGGGGAATAGCCGTTTTGCGCTTTGATTTTACCGGATTAGGAGACAGTGAAGGAGAATTTGCGGATACTAACTTTACGTCTAACGTCGCTGACCTTGAGGCTGCCGCTGCTTTTCTGGAGACCCATTATGAGGCACCGTCCTTACTTATTGGTCATTCTTTGGGTGGAGCCGCGGTTATCCATGTGGCTGATCGGTTACCTTCGGTCAAGGCCATTGTCACGATTGGTGCCCCACACGATCCTGCTCATGTCAACCATCTTTTTGATGAAGAAGCCCAGCAAATTGCGAAAGAAGGAGAAGCCGAAGTAAGCATCGGTGGTCGCTCATTCAAAGTGAAGCAACAATTTCTGGAAGACATCAAAGCGCATAGCCAGGAAGAGAAAATTAAACAACTCAATCGTGCGCTATTGATTTTACATTCTCCCCAAGATCTGACAGTTCCTATCGAAAATGCCGCTAAAATATACTTGGAGGCCAAGCACCCCAAAAGTTTTGTTACCCTCGATGGTGCCGACCATCTGATGAGCAATAAGGAGGATTCGCACTATGCCGGGCAAATAATTGCCACCTGGGTACAACGTTATCTCGAAGCTCCCGAAAAAGAAAAATTGGCCAGCGACCGCGAAGTAGTGGTGCGTTTAGGGCAGGATGGATTTACCTCCGAAGTAATGGTACGCCACCATAGCCTCACCGCTGATGAACCGGTAGATGTTGGAGGAAATGACTTTGGCCCCACTCCTTATGAATTGCTATCGGCCAGCCTTGGCGCTTGCACAGCGATGACGATGCAGATGTACGCCCGACGTAAGAAGTGGGACCTTCAAGAAGTAAAAGTACACCTCAGTCATCGCAAAGACTATACCGAAGACATGAACAACCCGGAGCAAGGCCAAAGTAAAATCGACCATTTTGATCGCTTAATTGAAATGGAAGGTAACCTCGATGATACCCAAAAAGCAAAGCTTATGGAGATTGCCGATAAGTGCCCCGTACACCGAACCCTGCACAGTGATGTAGTCGTAAAAACGGTGATGTTGTAGAGGGATGCGGGGCGGAACTACCGCCCCTTTAGTTAGAGCGTAGAGGGAATTGGGGATTCAACGATCTAACAAACAACCATCAACTATCTAACCAAAAAATCACTCCAACTTAAACCTCACCGGCAAATTAAACTGCACACGTACGGGACGGCCCCGTTGCTTGCCTGGTGACCATTTAGGTGCACTGTCTGCCATCAGTTGTACGACTCTTTGAGCCTCTGCGCCTAAGGTAGCCCCAGGGTCACGTACCATTTCAATCTGACTCAGCGAGCCATCTTTTTCGACAACAAACCGGATGACGGCAGTACCACTTACGCCATTTTCTTTCGCAATAGCCGGATACCGAACATGCTGGCCAATGAACTGAATAAGAGCCCGATCTGAGCATTTCCGTCTACTCGTTTCGTCTTCCAAGGCACCACAATCCCCGAATACAGGCATTTTTTCAGCAATGATGACGATGTCTGGTCCTTCGTCTTTGATTGGCGGAGGTGGCGGGATGTACTTGGGTGGCTCAGGCCGAGAAATGGTACTAGGCGCTATAGGGGTATTGCTACGAACATCCCCACTACGAAAAGTAACGGTGTCGACCGCAGGGTTAATAACGGCCTCAAATTTTGGCGGCGGCGGAGGAGGAGGTGGGGGAGGAGGATGCGTAGTAATAGGAGGCGCATGGTCTATTTCATCTTCCCACATTTCAAAGCCGCCGACGATGGTGGCGTCGGGCGCTGTAAACTGTGTCCAGTTGAACGCTAGAAAAGTAAACGCCAGTGAGCAGACCAGCCCCAAACGTAAGAAAATGGGTTGATAGCGGAAGACATCCACAGAGGAGTATTTTGTACGGGAACCGTGGCGACTCTCCTGCTTACGGTGGCGAAAAAGATACCGCCCAAGAAAACCTAAGCTTAGTAGCAGGAGTAGGATCATACCCGTTCCAAGCAGTACCTCGGTACCACTGAAATTAAAGTTCAGCATGATAAATGATTAATTAGAAATGAACAGAGATGTACGAAGTTTCTCCTGCAGGGAAGACAAGCTCTATAATACAAATCAAAGATGCATCAGGGGATTTTTTTGGTGTGTATGCCTGTGGGAGAATTCCAGAAAGTAAAATCGAAAACCTAAAGGGCATTTCATCGTATATCTAAGATTTTTACGTAACTTCGACGACCATCATTAGATTTTCTTGATGATGATATCTCCCCTCTAATTAAATATGTGTAAGCACATTCCGTGAGATTCCTCCATGTTTCGGAGGTAACCTTTTCTGCGTGGAATGAATATGACGTTTATTAAATAAAAACACCTGAAATGAAAAACAGCAACATCGTTAATATTGGTATTCCCATCTATGATGGTGTAGACTCACTTGATACCATTGGAGCTTTTCAGGCCTTTTTTCTCCTTAGTGGGGGACAAAAATACAGGCCTTTTTTGATCTCCGAAGACGGTAAGCCCGTTACGAGTCTTGAAGGAATCAGTCTTGGAGTAAAGTACTCTTTTGCTGACTGCCCACCACTTGATGTACTATTTGTTCCAGGAGCAGCCGGTTACCCTGACGGTTTTCCTGATAGCCGTGCCCAAAAGGTAGAAAACAACAGAAAGGAGGCCTCTTTGATCAAGTTTCGAGAACCCTATCTACAGTTTTTAGCAGAAAGCGCTAAAACGGCAACCTGGGTGACAGGGGTGTGTACAGGTACGATATTGATGGCAGCAGCAGGATTGCTTGATGGTCGCCGAGCCACCACGCACTGGGCTTTTAAAAACTCCCTGGAATTATTTCCTGAAGTAATTGTTGTCGATGGTTATCCTTCTTATGTCGTTGATGGCAATGTTGTGACAGGAGGAGGTATTTCATCAACCATTGATTGCGGATTGAAAATTGGAGCACTCATAGCCGGGGATCAGACTGCAAAGAATGCCCAGCTGACGATGCAATATGCACCCAATCCGCAATTTAAGGTAGGTAACCCAAACTTGGCCGATGAACAGACACTCAAGGAAACGACAGCAAATATGGCTGACTTGGTAGCTGGTACGGCTAAAACAGTGACTGCGTTTTTAGACCCCAAAAGAAAGAAAGCTCGTATCTCTAGGGACACGAAGAAGCTCTAAAGCCTTCTCTTGCGAAAAAGGAAATTGCGCTTAAAAGTCATCATAACGAATGAAAAGAGTAGTTCATTTACCATGTTTTCTGTACTTAATGTTCGTTTTCACAATGCTGAATGGACAGCAGGAACATTTGATCATTGGCCGGACAACAGGGGAAATTTTTCTTAACGAAGAAAAAATTCGGGTCTTTGGATTTACCAATACCTTGTCAGGGCAAGTAACGCTTCCAGGGACTACCATAGATGTCATGACAGGTGATAGTATTGTTATTGATTTTTGGAACATCTCGCAGGGCGATCCCCATGTTGTTTTCATGGACAGTATCTCTCTGAAAAGAAGAACCAGTGACGGCTTAATGGCTGAGAACCAAGCGGTATACCACATGGATCATGGCTATTATCATTTTACAGCACCAGCTCCTGGGACTTACCTCTACTATTGTTCGGAAAACTTCCCGGTCAATTTACGGGCAGGTATGTTTGGCGTAATGATTGTCCGGTCGGAAGTATCATCACTACCGGAAAAGCAAGAGTTGTTGTGGTGTAGCTTTGAAATGGATCTGGTTTGGCAGGAATTGGCGCTGTTGGATACCGAAAATGACCTGCCATCTAATGAACTCCCTGCTTACAAACCACAACATTTTCTTCTCAATGGAAAGCCTTTTAAGGAAACGGAGCCAATAGCATTAAAGACTGGAGATAGTAGCGAACCCATTTTAATTCGCCTGGTAAATGCCGGGCAATGGCAACAGGAAATTTCTTTTCCTAAAAACTTTAGGCTTCAACTGATGGACAACGGGAAGGCTTTGCTTAAAAGCAAGCGTTTTCAACAGCTGATTTTAGCCCCAAGAGAAACGTGCGAATTGTTGGTTCATCCCCCTTTTATGGATGGGAAAGACCGCATAAAGTATATTTTTCGTGATCCTGTCACCGGACGAATTAAACACCGAACTTTTCTGTCGATTTATTGAAAACACCTGAGATTTATAAAACCCATATTTATGAAAATTTTTCTTCTGACCATTTTTTTGCTGCCCTGTTCATGGCTACTGATCGCTCAATCAGCTGCTACTTTTGTGGTTGTTGGGGAAGACACCAATCGAGAGGTAGTTGCTGAAGGCGGGCGATTGGATATTTCAAAAATCAAAGTAGAGAACATTACCAAGCGGACCATTTACCTTGCTTGGGAAACGGTTTACAACTCTTTCCCTAAAGCGTGGGATTGCTCCATGTGTCAACACGGAGATTGCCAAATAGGGATTCCAAAAGGATCTGAGTTTAAAGCACTGCGTGCTGATCAGCAAGGTTTTATTGCTATCCACGTAATGCCGGGGAGCTATTCAGGCAAAGGAATCGTCAAATTTAAAATCTATGACAGGGAGTACCCTGAGCATTTTGAAACCCTCACTTTTGAGGTCGAAGTACAATAACAACCCATTATTCACGCGTATTAAATTTTTCATAATGAGAACCAACCTACTAAAAAAAGGAGCAGGTTTACTCGCGATTCTATTAATTGCGGTTACCACTTTTGGCCAAAGTCAAAGACTCCAAGTCGCGACAAAATCAGAAATGTATGTCCGAAAAAATGCAGCATCCCCGGAAGCTAAAGAAGACTTGGAGGCTATGGAAAGGGCCTTTAAGATTATGCGTTCCATGACCTGCGAAGACAGCCGTGCCTGGTATTATCAAGGGGCTATTCACAATATTCCTAAAGAAATCATTGGAGCCAATAAGCTGTGCCCACGATATGAAACAGAGAAGGATAAATTATTTGCCTGGGGCGACTGTACCCACACCAAAACAGAAGCATCCAGTCTGCATTTTTTGCTCTGGCACAGAATGTATACCTGGCATTTAGAACAGATCGTCCGAGAACTTTCCGGGAAAGCTGATTTTGCATTGCCTTATTGGAATTATGGTAGCGAAGTACTGTCTGATAATCAGCTACCCGCCATGTTTTTGGATAAGAAAGGTTCCTTGTACGAGAGTGCAAGATACAGCCTGCTCAATAACGGAAACCCTATTGATGACACCACAAGGATGGACATTAAAGAAGAACTTGACCGTTTGGCAATTACGGTAGGGTTTGCTGGTAAAGAGGGTTTTAGCCAACAAATAGAAGCCGCTCCCCACGGCCTAATGCATGATTACATTGGCGCCGATGGTAAGGAAACGTTCTTTAATCCTATATTTCAGAAGGAAATGTCGGGGTTGATGGCCAACGTCCCCTCGGCGGGTTTTGATCCCGCGTTCTGGTTGCACCATAGTATGATTGACCGTGTGTGGACACTTTGGGACCAATCAGAATACGGTGAAAGGCCTACATTGAAGCATATCAAAGTACAGCCCTGGGAGTATAATTTTATCCAACCCAATGGCGATGAGATCACCTATTCCCTCGATGAAGTATATGCCATCGTCTTCAACCCTGATTATGTTTACGATGATATGCAGGCTCCCGTATTTGCGGCAGTGCCAAAAGAACAAATGGAGGTTGCATCAAGAAGTATGTCGGTGCAAGACCCACCTAAAGAAAAGGTCATTTGGAAACAATCAGTAGGGGAGGTGATTACTAATCAACTAGTAATAGCGCAATCAAGAGAGCAACTCAGGCAAAATCGTAGTTTTATTAAATCAGAGAGAAGCTTGACAACAAGCAGATCGTTGTTACTGAAGCTAGACGTGTCTGTTTATAAGGAAATAGGTGATTATTACAAGGTTTATATTCATTACCCAGATGGGAAAAAAGCAGATCAATACATAGGTATGATGACCTTCTTCGGAGTGAGCCATGTCCATGATCTTGGAGAACTACATTCTTTTGAAGAAGAAGGAGCAGAACTCAGCTTCACTTACCGCGTTCCCGGGAATTTGCTTGAAGAAGGAGAGCTTTTTGAAATTAAGTTGATTAAACGGGGGCAAGGTGCAGGTAATGTCACTTTGGAATCTATCACATTGTCGGCTCAGGAGTAGAGGAGTACGTTTAGCTGAGTATCATTGTTGATTTCAAAATTGGAGACATGAGTCAGCACGGATTTGGGCCCTAGTCCAAATCCGTGCTGACTCATGTTTTATGTAGTCTCTAAGTGGATGTGCCTATTGCAATAAGCGTTTTATCCGCATGTACTCCCCGCGGTTGTCAGCGGTACCCCGGCAGCCCAGCTCTTGCGCTTTGGCGTCGATGTCAGCTACCCTGTTGCCTGGATTGGGGTGAGTAGACATGAATTCAGGCGGGCGGCTGGCGCTAGAGTCTTCCATCTTGCGGAAAAAACCTGCAGCGCCGTTGGCATTATAACTTGTGCCGCACAGGTAGATGACAGAGTACTCATCAGCTTCACTTTCGTGACCTCTACTGTTTTTTAAGCTGGCCAATCCCAAAGCAATTTGCTCAATCATACCTGGCTCAGCGTTGCCGGTAACTACACTGGCTAAAATTTGCAAACCATAAAGTTTGGTCATCTGCTGAGTACTATGGCGCTGAGCAGCGTGGGCTATCTCATGGCCCATTACGCCTGCCAGCTCATCTTCTGAATCCAGAAACTTGATCAATCCGGTATACACATAAATGTATCCACCTGGTGTCGCAAAGGCGTTGAGTGTTTCAGGGTCATCAATGATCTTTACCTCCCAAGCGAAATCATCTTTGTGAGCGACTTTGCCGGAATTAAGGATTTTGTCGGTAATACCTCTGATGTATTGATAGACCTCCCGATTGCTTTGCTCTGGAAGAATGGGGAACTCTGTGGGGTTGGTATTAATTTCTTGGCTTACCTGCCGGCCCAGCTCAATATCCTGTTCAACAGAAAACAAGTTGAGGCCTCCTCCGCTGCCACCACAGCCGATGGCAAAAAACGAGATGATCATGGTACCAATGAGTGCAAAACTGAAATATCGCATATTATAAAACGTTTGAGGTTGGTTGATAAGGAACAGCACCAACGTATTTTGTCAGGTGCAGACTATTAAACGTGACTAAACAACGAAAATGCTATAGACCTTGTTAAAAAAAAGGTAAGGGATTATAAAAATAATCCATAGCCGTTAAACAATAGTTAAAGACAGTAGCTAACTTCGGCCCTCTTTGTATCTTTTTCGTTGTTAATCCGTCCACAAGGTGAAGATAAATTTTAATTTTGGCCTTGAATTCAAAGCAATTAATTCATTACCCGTTATGATGTACCGCAAAATATTACCACTGTTCTTCGGAGCACTCTTCTTTTTCAGCCTTTCGGCCAATGCACAAAAAATCGCTTTTGTTGATGTTCAGGAAATCCTGGAAAACATCGTAGAATACCAAGAAGCTCAAACGGAACTCGATCGTTTGGCCAATCAATGGCGGCAGGAAATTGCCAAAGAATACGATTTAATTAAGGGCATGTACAACCAATACCAGGCAGAACAAGTCCTTCTTAGCGAAGACGCACGAAAGCAGCGTGAAGAAGAGATTATGAATAAAGAAAAAGCTGTACGAGATATGCAGCGCGAACGTTTTGGCCCAGAAGGGCAACTATTCAGTCGCCGCCAGCAGCTTGTACAACCGATTCAGGAGAAAGTCTACGCAGCTATCGAAAGTTATGCCAATGAGCGAGGTTATGATTTTATTTTTGATCGCTCTAGCGATTCAGGAATGATTTTCTCTAACCCCCAGTACAATAAAACGGAGGATATTCTTCGTAGACTTTAATTGGTTGAAAAAAAACAACTAATTTTGCCGGCCAATTCATTGATCACAACATTTGAGAGTTACACAAAATCACTAGAAGAGATGAAGAATGTATTTAAAATAGGCGCTTTAACCCTTGCAATGTTCGCCTTTGCTTTTACTGCTCAAGCTCAGCAGACCTTCGGTTACGTTGATGCTCAGGCCATTTTGGCGGAACTTCCTGCCGTAAAGCAGGCAGAAGCTAACCTGGAAGCACTACAGGCACAGTTGCAAAAGAAACTGGAAGCTAGTATTACCCAGTTTCAGCAGGATGTTCAAGCTTTCCAGCAGAAAGTAGAACGTGGAGAACTTTCACGGATACAGCAGGAAGAACAGCAGAGAGCGTTAGAAGCACGCCAGCAGGAATTAGCTCAGGAAGAGCAAGGCATGGTTCAGCAAATTCAGGATAAGCGCACCGAATTATTGGAGCCTATCTATGATAGCTTAAACGAAGCTATTGCATCTGTTGCTGAAGAAAATGGTTTCACGTTTATCTTCGACAAGCAAGTTCTACTGTACAGTGAAGAAAGCCAGGATATGAGCGAAGCTGTAAAGGCTAAGATCAATATCTAGTTTTGTCTTCCGGAAATAATAATCCGATTGGAGTTTTTGACTCCGGCATTGGCGGCCTTTCGGTCGCCAATGCTATTTCTGGTCTCTTGCCCAACGAGAGCCTAATTTATTTTGCGGATACCGGCCGGGTTCCCTATGGGCCAAGGTCCCGCAAAGAGATTACTGATTTCTCAGCAGAAATCACCCAGTTTCTACTGAATCATCAATGCAAAATGATCGTCGTGGCTTGCAATACAGCTACTGCGGCGGGCTTAGAATCCTTACGGGAGCAATGGCCCGAAATTCCTTTCGTAGGGATGGAGCCAGCCGTAAAACCGGCAGCAGAGGCTACCCGCTCAGGCAAGGTAGGTGTGCTGGCCACGCTCTCTACCATACGAAGCGAGCGCTATGCAGAACTGATGCGCCGCTATGCCGCAAATGTGCAAGTTTTTGAAAACCCTTGCATCGGCCTCGTCCCCCTTATCGAAGCAGGTAAACTTAATCACCCTGATACCATCGAGCAGCTAAAAGAAATTTTAGTTCCCATGCTGCAAGAGAAAGTCGATACCATCGTTTTGGGGTGTACGCACTATCCGTTTCTACTTCCCTTTCTAAAAGATATCGTACCAAACGACTGTAAGATTATTGACCCGGCTCCTGCTGTAGCTCGACAGGTAGCCAGGCGGTTGGAAAATCTAGCCTTAGCAGCCAGCTCTGCACATCAGGCCGAATACCAGTTTTATCGTTCTGGGGAGGTAGCAGACCTCTCCCTCTTTACCAGGCTCCACTGGCAGATGCACCCCGTGATGGAAATGCTTAAAGGTTAAAAGTTGTTGAAATAATAGCCCTTGTGATAAAGATTATCTTGTCATACTGACGAATGTCAGAAAAAGGAGGATAATATATCCGGAATTTAGTACCAAGATCAAGCATTTGATCAGTATTAAAACCAGCATATTATGTTTACTAACTTTTCCTTCACCGGCTCCGAAGTGTTTCTTGGTCTCGGCCTTCTGGCTGCCTTGGTCATCGGAATAATCATTGCGGGACGATATCGTTTATCGAACCTTGCCCAAACTAATCTCAAATCCCAACACGCAAATGATCCTGTAGGTGCTGAAATTAAGGCACGGAATAAGTATCCTGAAGTAGATGTGTTGCACAATACTGGTATCTTCTGGAAATTAGGATTAGTCGTCGTTTTGGCCCTTACGGTAATGGCTTTTAACTGGACACAGTTTGAGAATAAGGTCGATATTCCGGAAGGCGCAATGGAAATGGATTTTGACATTGAGATGGAGGCACCTCCTCAAACGACAACACCTCCACCTCCACCACCTCCTCCGCCCCCCGTCATTGAAGAGGTACCTTCTGATGCCGTTCTCCTTGACGAACAGGAAACGTTTTCCGATCAATCTGCTAGTGCTGATTTGGCGGTGAGTAATGCGCCTGTAACAAATGTAGATAAAGGGCCTGCCCCACCACCTCCACCACCTCCACCCCCCCAAGCATTGGAAGTGAAAGAAATTTTCAAAATTGTAGAGGATATGCCTCGCTTCCCTGGTTGTGAAGATGTTGGAACGAAAGAGGAAAAAATGGCTTGTTCTCAGCAAAAGTTGCTAGAGTTTATCTACGATAATATCAAGTACCCAGCTATCGCCCGTGATAATAATGTCTCTGGTACCGTAGTTGTCCGCTTTGTTGTACAGGATGATGGTTCTATTGAGGATGCAGAAATCCTCAGAGATATTGGCGCAGATTGTGGTGCTGAAGCACTTCGGGTAGTGAAATTAATGCGTAATCTTCCTGAAAAATGGACGCCAGGGAAGCAAAGAGGCCGTAGTGTGCCGGTTTACTTTAACCTTCCTATCAAATTTGTTTTGCAGGTAGATCATTAAAATATTTATAAGCATTATAGTAAAGGGATTCGCTGATAATACGGCGAATCCCTTCCTGTTTTTACAAGGCCACTTCAGCTGCTGCTAAAACAGTCAGCTGCTCAGCATCCTGTATAAAGAGAATGGCCTTGCCATTGGAAGAGGTGCCTAATGTGCTGGTGTCAATGGTTAAAGTACCTTGCGACTTAGGGTTGATCTCACTGGTTAATGCTCTTACTACATTGGTATGAGTGAGGTGGTGTCCGCTGTTTTCTCCACGGGGGACATCGTTGGCCAGGGCTGTTTCAACAAGCGCGATTTGCAATACAATGGTATTGGTTTCCCCGGTTATTTCATAAGTTATTTCTCTACTGTTTCTGTTGTTTTTAGCTGGGTTTAGGGAGGCCAAAAGGCTATTTGTTGGAGCTTGTTGGGATATATGCTGAATCGTTGCCCTGACTTCTTTTTCTCGTGACCCTACGTGAGCACGTTGGCCTTGGATAACCATTTGAGGGGTGTAAACCCGATGGTCGGGTAATACTTGAGCGTACTGGCGTTGGCGTTCGGAAAAAACAGCCTGACTGTAGGGATCTGTCCATCCCAGGCGATTCCAGTAGTCGACATGATAGGAAAGTGCAATTACCGCCATGTTGCCTTCTTCGGCTTCATCCACCAGCCGTTGTAATACCCGGTCTGCTGGTGGGCAACTAGAGCATCCTTGGGAAGTAAATAGTTCTACCAGAACAGTTTGGGGAGGTATTGTTTTATTTATGGCAGTAGGACTTGCGTCTAATTCGTTATTGTTACCTCCTCTTAAGCAGGCAATGAATAAGGCTGCTAATAGCAAGCTTCCAGTTATTTTTAATTGAAGAGGCATTATTTTCCTGCTTTTGGTATCGTAAAATAAACGCTATTTAATCTTGCTTCGTTGGTTAAAGGCCTGTACATTTACGGACAATATGAAAAAATTGGTTCAAAATATTACCTTTTTTGCGAGCCGCCGCCGCCTTGAGCGTCGTCGCCCTTTGGGGCGCAACACTGTCATATTATCCCACCGGGTGGGCTTTTAGTAAAGTCTTCCTTCCCTCATTTCGAGCAGTTTTCCTGTTACAGAACCAGAGCTAGTCTGGACACCCCCTTTTAACGTAGGGTGTTCTCTTACTTACTTATCAAGTTATTTTCAATGGAAATTATTATTCGGGTGGCTGATGCCAACGATTTCCACTACGCCCCGGCTATTTGTGAATTGATCAAAGAATCGGCAAAAGTGCGAGGCACGGGAATTGCCGAGCGTAAGCCGGAGTATGTGTGTACCAAATTTGAGAATGGTAACGCAGTTATTGCCCTTTGTGATGGCCAACTGGCGGGCTTTTGTTACATCGAAGTATGGAGCCACGACCGATATGTTGCCAATTCTGGCCTCATTGTAGCACCGGAATTTAGGCGATTAGGGCTGGCTCGAAAGATCAAGGAGCGAGTCTTTCAACTTTCGCGTGAAAAATACCCATCTGCTCATGTTTTCGGGATCACCACGAGCCTTGCTGTCATGCGGATTAATTCTCGCTTGGGGTACGAGCCAGTAACCTTCTCGGAACTCACCCAGGATGAGGCTTTTTGGAATGGGTGTCAATCGTGTCCTAACTTCGATATCCTTGAACGGAATGAACGCCGGATGTGCCTGTGTACAGCCATGTTGGCACCGGCATTGGAAGAAACCACAACCCTGGCTACCGATCTCAGTAATCTTATTTTACCCAATCAACCATCAGAATAATGACAACGCCCAAAAAAATAGTATTGGCCTATAGCGGAGGCCTTGATACCTCTTATTGTATAAAATACCTGACCAAAGAACATGGTTATGATGTACATGCCTTGACTGTAGATACAGGAGGATTTTCTCCTGTGGAATTACAAGAAATGGAAGAGCGGGCCTTTACATTAGGCGCCACTTCCTACCAGGCAGTAAATGTGACCGAAGCGCTTTACGAGGAGTGTTTGCGATTCTTGGTGTATGGAAATTCCCTGCGATACCAAACCTATCCACTTTCTGTAAGTGCTGAACGGATGTTTCAAGCCTTGGAAGTCGCTAAGTATGCCAACCTGATTGGCGCTGATGCTATTGCACATGGAAGTACCGGCGCCGGAAACGACCAGGTTCGTTTCGACCTTACGTTTCAATTGTTGGCACCAGGGGTAGAGATTATCACCCCTATTCGCGACCAGCAATTAAGTAGAGAAGCAGAAGTAGCTTACTTGGCAAGGCATGGTGTTTCATGGCCGGATAAGAAAGGTAAATACAGTATCAATCAGGGCATCTGGGGTACTTCGGTAGGAGGACAGGAAACACTGACTTCGCACCAGAATTTACCCGAAGAAGCGTGGCCAGTACCGGTAACGGTCACCGAAGCACGAACCTTGAAGCTTCATTTTGAAGAAGGTCAGTTTGTTGGTTTTGATGGCGAGCGTTTCGATCACTCAGTAGCAGCGGTGCAGGCCTTGGAAGCAGTTGCAGCGCCTTATGGAATTGGGCGGGACGTTCACGTAGGAGATACGATTATTGGGATCAAAGGGCGGGTAGGTTTTGCTGCAGCTGCTCCGATGCTGATTATAAAGGGACACCACTTATTGGAAAAGCACACCCTTGCCAAATGGCAGCTGTATTGGAAAGAACAATTAGGCAACTGGTACGGGATGATGGTACACGAAGGCCAGTTTCTGGACCCCGTTATGCGGAACATGGAAGCTTTCTTGGAGGACAGCCAGAAGACGGTGAGTGGAGATGTGTTTGTAACATTGCATCCTTATCGCTTTGTATTGGATGGTGTTGATTCTCCGTACGATATGCTAGGTGCTGGTTTTGGCCAATATGGCGAAATGAACACCGGCTGGAGTGGTAGCGATGTGAAAGGCTTTACCCGTATTCTGGCCCTTTCGGGGCAAGTGCAGGCAGCAGCCAAAGGAAGCTCGAAATAGACGCTCCATAACGACAGGTTTTGGCAAAGCCATATCTATAGCATATACCCGTTAGAGAAAAAGCAAACCATGACAAAGAAACATACCGTAGGTATTATCGGTGGTGCCGGATACACCGCCGGAGAATTGATTCGAATTTTACGTTGCCACCCGGCGGTGGAACTCCGTTTTGTTCATAGCAATAGCCAGGCAGGTAAGCCTGTGAGTAGTATTCATCAGGAT
Source organism: Lewinella sp. (assembly GCF_050633125.1). Classification (NCBI taxonomy): domain Bacteria; kingdom Pseudomonadati; phylum Bacteroidota; class Saprospiria; order Saprospirales; family Lewinellaceae; genus Lewinella; species Lewinella sp. The sequence continues at coordinate 57,208 of NZ_JBOEFX010000022.1, read as the reverse complement.
TTGGCTGGTGACTTCTTTATGGACTTTACCTCTGAGGTAGACCCAAAGGTCGATGTGGTTTTTTTATGTAGTGGCCACGGGAAATCTCGCGGTTGGCTTGCTGAAAATGAGGTGCCAGCAGAAACGCTGGTCGTAGACTTGAGCGCAGATTTTCGGTTAACGGATGATTTCGTTTACGGTTTGCCGGAAATGAACAGAGCCGCTATAAAGGCCAGCAAGCGTATTGCTAACCCGGGCTGTTTTGCTACAGCAATTCAGTTGGGCCTACTGCCTTTGGCGGCGGCAGGAAAACTGCAAGATGAAGTGCATATTCATGCCATTACAGGATCTACCGGTGCGGGCCAACAACCGCAACAGACAACACATTTTAGCTGGCGCAATAACAATCTTTCGGTATACAAACCTTTCCAGCATCAGCACTTGGCAGAGATTGGCCGTAGTTTGAGTTTATTGCAAGGAGAAGTAGTGTCAGACTTGGCATTTTTACCTCTGCGAGGAGATTTCGCTCGTGGCATATTTGCCACTTTGTACCTTGATACGGAGCTTTCAGAAAAAGAACTTCAGGCTTTGTTTAGTGACTATTATGGCGAACACGTTTTTACGCATGTAGTTGCCGAAAACCCTCACCTGAAGCAGGTGGTAAATACCAATAAATGCCTGGTGCAGGTAACCAAACACGGTGATCGTGCCCTAATCATAAGCGTGATTGATAATTTGTTGAAAGGCGCTTCCGGGCAGGCCGTACAGAACATGAATTTGGCCCTTGGGCTAGAGGAAACTACGGGGTTGCAGTTGAAGGCCATGGTTTTTTAGTATTCATTATAAATTTGCTCAATTTGCTTTGTGCGCAATAAATAGGACATGAACCTCTTCGATGTATATCCCCTTTTTGACCTAGAGCCCGTAAGGGCGGAAGGCTGTTATGTTTATGATCAAAATGATCGTAAGTTTCTGGATTTCTATGGTGGTCATGCTGTCATTTCTATAGGGCATAGTCACCCTCATTATGTGCGCCGCTTGCAGGAGCAGGTGGCGAAAATCGGTTTCTACTCTAATTCGGTGCAGAACCCTTTGCAGGTGGCGTTGTCACAAAAGCTGGGCGAGCTATCTGGCTGCGACGATTACCAGCTTTTTTTGTGCAACAGTGGTGCTGAAGCCAATGAGAATGCCCTGAAGGTAGCAAGTTTTGCGACAGATAGGAAGCGTATCGTAGTCTTTGAAAAGGCATTTCACGGTCGTACATCAGCAGCGGTGAATATCACAGATAATGACAAAATAAAGGCACCTATCAATACGACTTTTCCGGTAACGTTTTTGCCCCTCAATGATACGGCAGCGGTAGAAAGAGAATTGAAGAAAGAGGATGTCGCCGCGGTAGTGGTAGAGGGCATCCAGGGCATTGCTGGCATTTATGTGCCATCGCCGGCTTTTCTGGAGGGAGTAGCAGCGCTATGCAAAAAGCATGGTGCCTGTTTGATTATGGACGAAATCCAGTCGGGCTTTGGTCGGAGCGGCAATTTCTTCGCTTTCCAGCGCGCGAATATCCAACCGGATCTGATCACTGTCGCTAAAGGAATGGGTAATGGCTTTCCGGTGGGAGGGGTGTTAATCCACCCCCGTTTTGAGGCTAGCTATGGCTTGTTGGGAACGACTTTTGGGGGCAATCACTTGGCCTGTGTAGCTACCTTGGCGGTATTGGAAGTGATGGAGCAGGAAGGGTTACAGGAGAACGCGCGGAAAGTTGGCGCTTATCTTAAAGCGCAGTTGGAACAACTACCTGGCATCAAAGAAGTACGAGGAGAAGGCCTGATGCTAGGTTTGCAGCTTGCTGAACCAGCGGGACCATTGCGCAAGCAATTACTCTTTGAGCATGGTGTGTTTACGGGGTCTGCTGCGCAAGCTGACACCATCCGGCTGTTGCCGCCGCTTAATATTGGAAAGGGGGAGGTGGATGTGCTAATGGAGAAGTTAAGGTTGATCTTGGTTTAGTTATAGATAGTTATCTTTTGGGTACTTTTCTAGTTGATACGTTTGTCTTGCAAAGGATTAAATTGAAATCCTTTTGATAAGATAATTTGTTCACAAATCTTAAAAACAAAAAAAAATACAGACTGTGAGAACTAAATTAGTAGTACTTGTCGCAATCATTTTCGGCGGTTGTTACCATCTACATGCCGACTCTCCACTGACTTCTACTTATATGAGTGAAAGCTATGAAGATGTACCAATAGTCATATTGGCATTCCAAGCTGAGGGCAAATTGACGGATGAGTTAATGGATTATATTGTTGACCCTGAAAATCTTATAGACATTAGAATTGCCATTATAAATGCATTATCATGGAGCCATGAAGGAATTGAAAATGCAGAAATTTTCCTGGCGTACTTGGAAGGAATTGAAATGTTTACTGATTATGATGACTTTACAAGTAACGCTCCCTGGGACTTATTAATTTGCATGGCTTATTTAGATGCATTAGACGATTATTTTAACGTTAGGAGTGCAATGTCTTTGGCAAGAAAGGCTAGGTCAAAAAATAGCAATAGCTATACAGTTAGTATTATATGTGCGCTTATTGAAGCACAAATAGCTATGCATAGTGGTATGCATAATTGGTGTGAAGCATATAATTTGACTGATCAAGTACGAAATAATTTATCTCTTAAACAAGATATGAGAGAAGGGGCTGTAAATAACATTTTTGAATATATGGATGTGTATGAATCTTATTGTGAATAATTCCGTTTTACGGCTTCTTTGAGGCCTCGCCTTGTTAGAACAAAAAAAATGTATATTGAAATGGATGGGATCAATATAGTGAATCGTGAATTGACAGCTGGTGAAGTTGAGAGAATGGATTCAGGGTTTGAAGAACTTTCACTTGAGGAAGGTGTAGAAATAGAGCATTCAGATAGGTTCAGCTATGTAGCATTAAAGGGAAACACTTTTATAGGATGTTCATCTGGTTTAGCCTATAAAAATGGTGGAAACTATTCAGGTTGGTTTTTTCTGACCGATTTGTTTGTTGAGAAGGAATATCGTTCTAAGGGGCTTGGAGGAAAATTATTGCAAAACATAGAAGAACAAGCGATAAGAGTAGGAGTGAAGCATATTTGGCTATGGACCTCAGGTGATAAAGCACTTCGGTTTTATGAAAGGCACGATTATAAAACGTTTGCGGAAATGGAAAACTGGTATTCCGATGGAAGCAGCCGAATTGGGTTAAGAAAAAAATTATGAAAGAATAGATTACATTTTACTTATCCATTCTTTGATTAACGCTACCCCCTCTTCGTGTACTAATTTTCTTCCTACTTCTGGCATCATTTCACCTGGGTTATCACTTTCCATTCGATACACCATTATCGAATTTTCAGGTTCTCCTTTTACGATGTCGTAGGGCCTGCCTCCTGTACCTTTACCTGCGGCAATGGGGTGCTTGTCGATGCCCAAATGAAATTCATTGGTCTCAAATTCAGTTAAATGAAGGGCAGAAGTGTTCCCCGGGCCTCCTTCACTATGACAATGTGCACAGTTCATGTCCAAATAAGCCAAGGCTCTTCCTTGTAAACTGCCTGTAGCAGGCTCGTCCCAAACTGGTGATTTCCTAACGGTTGCTATATCAGGTAATTCTTTTAGCAAGCCCAAATCAGCATAATGAGTGAGTTGATTTTTGGTGCCAACTGTAAAAGCAAAATCTCGATTGAGCTGCCTTGCCTTTGGACCAATAGGGGTAAGCTTATGATCATTTACATGACAACTTTTACAAAGCACCTGAGAGGGGACACTATACGCCACCTCCATTCTTTTGCCTTGTTCATTGATCCATACTATGTCTTTAGTAGCCCCTTCAATGGTGAGGTATGCCTCTGTTTGCTCATCGTTCCAAACGTAAGAGGGTAAAGTCTTCCAACCATCACTTTCTCTGAGTAGGATTCGCGTTTCTAGAATACGCCTTCCTGCCTCCAGTTTTGTTTGATCATTGTGATAATAGAAGTTTTTGATGATATAGGTACCTACGGGAAAATCCAAAACTTCTTTTTCTCGATAAGTAATCGTCTCTCCTTGTGGCAATTTGAAGAATCGCAATTTTTGTGCATAATCAGTAAACAAAGGCGTATTCAATTCATAAGGAATTACACCCTCAGCAGGTGCCAAGTCCTTAAGCGTTCCAACAAAGAAGCCATACTCAGATAATTTTTCCTTTCCTATTTCAGCTGTTTTACCTACAGACTGCTGCTGCATCATTTTTCTTGCCGCATCTATATCCGTTGTGCTGCCTTCCGTCTTTGGATCTACTGGCGTACAGCTAAATATGCACTTCAGTAAAGCAAGAATGAATGCAAAATATATGAATGATGATTTATTCATCTTGAATGCTTCGTTTTGGTAGGGCAGCAGCGTAACTAAACTACTTAGTGCCGGGTTTAATCTGCCGAACATTTGGTCATTAATTCTTTAAATTCGATGTTTTTAGAGTCGTTCATGATATCTAAGTTCACAACTATAAAATCATTATTGCCATCTATGCATACGGTACTACCGTCTGGATTATCTACACCGTCATACCACAGATGGGCATTTTTACCCCATGTAGCTAAGGTGAACAAAGCACCTCCTGTGGTCTGAAGTTTTTTTCTGAAACTTCCAAATGACCATTTGTTATTTCTAAAAGAAATATCAACGTTGTATGGGTTGTAATTTTCATCAGCAGACCATTTAGCGTTGATGACATCCTCTCTCAGACTCGCCTCTTCTTCGGCGCTTACCTCATTTCTTGCTCTTTCACTTGCTGCTACAGGGGCATATTCTTTATCTTTTGCCATGTAGTTGGTCCCTACAAAGCTAAACATCACTATCGGGAATGGATTGTCAACAATCTCATTATCATATACACTCACATTTTTTGCTGCCCAAAGCGTTATCCCTGTTCCAGCAACGGTAGAAGCCGCTACATTACCAGCTGGGGCAAAGTTGTAAAGCGTATTTTCATAAATCTGGTTATCATGAATACGAATATCATCCATGTACCTTGTCAATCCTGGAATGTCCAGTGCGGTTATGCCTGAGGTGTTATTAAAACATTTGTTATTGTAAATATCAACGTTGCCAGAATTTTCGACATTAATACCACAGACATTTTCTGTCGTAATGTTATTTCGGATAACTACATCTTGAGATTGCCCCACATACAAGCCAGAGTCTGAGCCCCTCAACGCTTCACAGTTTTCAATCAAGACATTTTTACAAATTACAGGGTACAATCCATAAGCACCCAATGTTGTATTTGGGACATCAGTCCACTCTGTCTTGAGGTTTCGGAATATAATCGTATCGATATAGATGGCTTTGATATTATCACCTATGGCATCTTGAACAGTAAAATCTTCTAAGGTGATATTATGCCCATTGGCAACTCTAATTCCTTCTGCTCCTTCGGTCTGTCCTCTAAAAGAAAGTACCGTTTTATCCATCCCTGCTCCTTTAATGGTGATGTTGTTTTTACCATCAAGAATAAGTGCTTTGGAAAATTTGAAGTGCCCGGCAGGTAATTCTATTGTTTCTCCATCTTGAGCCAATTGAAATAGTTTCTGGAAATCAGCTTCCAGGTCAACATATTCATCTAAAGGTTTTTGTGGTCTGTTTTCATATACTTGGTAGTCGGAGACAAACCACCAAATTAGTCCAGCAACTAAAAATATTGCTAATGTGATCCCTGTATTTTTTAGAAACTTTTTCATGGCTATTTTTTTATTATGACAATAATATGAATAACTGACCTTTCCTCCAATTGATAATATTCAAATAAAAGCTAAGCTCATTCACCGCTCTATTGAAAACATAGTCTTGTATATTCACCATTCAGGTGCAACATTTGAGAAGGAGCAGTTGATAAAAGAGAATGCAAAAATGTTGTATGGTTATTTGCTGTTGGATGAGGATTAAGAAAACACGGTTTGGATTTTCGCCAATCTTTATTGCTGTGGTTTCTATATTTGCATTAAATAATTGGAAAAAATAGTAGAAGTATCATGGATAACAATAATAAATTAACAGGAAAGAACGTCCTCGTCACCGCTGGCGCTCAAGGTATAGGTGAAGCAATTACCAGGCATTTTATTGATAGCGGAGCCAATGTTGCGATCCATTATTTTTCCAGTGCTGATACGGCGAACCAATTGACGGAATACGCAACTAGTAAAGGGCAAAAAGCGGTTGCTATAGGTGGTGACTTAACGAAAGAAGCCGATGCGAATGCAATGGTCGAAAAAACAGTAGAAGCGCTTGGCGGTTTGGATATACTGATCAATAACGCAGGTTCGCTTGTTGCGCGCAACCTGCTGAGTGACATGGAGACGGAGTTTTGGCATAAGGTAATGGACATCAATCTCACCTCCATGATGCTTGTGACGCGAGCAGCAGCTCCTCATTTGGCAAAAAACGACAGCAGCAGTATTGTTAATTTGGCGTCACTTGCCGGGCGTAAAGGCGGCCACCCAGGGTCACTCGCTTACGCTACCAGTAAAGGCGCTATCCTAACGTTTACACGAGCGCTCTCAACAGAATTTGGGCCTCAAGGCACAAGGGTCAATGCTGTGGCTCCGGGGCTTATCCTTGGAACTTCCTTTCATAATACGCATACGACAAAAGAATCGGCGGCTGCAACAACGGCTGGCATTCCAATCCAGCGAGCAGGAAATGCAGATGACGTAGCGCGAGCGGTTTTGTACCTTGCGTCGGAATACGACGGCTTCATTACCGGTGCTACGCTCGATATCAATGGTGGCGTCTACAATATGTAGTTTGTCGTAAAGCGTATGTAGTTGAGCACTAAACCACGAAATCTGATAAGAATGAAAAAATCAATTGCTATTATATGTGCTGGTGGCCCAGCGCCGGGTATCAATACGGTCGTTAGTACGGTAGCCAAGGTTTTCTTGAAAGATGGTTACAGGGTGCTTGGCGTACATCATGGCTACAAAGGTCTTTTCTCGGATGAAGTACCAGTCAAAGAGTTTAATTTTAGCCATGCAGATAGAATTTTCAGTCGTGGTGGCTCTACACTCATTATGAGTCGCTTCAAGCCAAAGGATACGGACTTTAGGACGGCTTTCTTTGAGAAAGAAAATGTGAAGCTATTGGTCACTATCGGGGGAGATGACACGGCTTCGACTGCAAATAGAATTACTAAATTTCTGGAAGAAAAAGGCTTGGATATTGCTAATATTCATGTGCCTAAAACAATAGACAACGATTTGCCGCTACCAGGGCGCAATCCTACATTCGGCTTCCATTCTGCCAAAGATGAAGGAGTAAAGATCGGGAATACCCTTTATGAAGACGCGCGAACTACTGGGATGTGGTACATCATGTCTTCCATGGGGAGGTCTGCCGGGCATTTGGCGTTTGGGATTGGTACAGCCTGCCATTTTCCGATGATTATCATTCCAGAGATGTTTGATAAATCAACGCCAACAATAGAAAAGATCATTAATTTAATGGTTTCAACCATTGTTAAAAGGCGGATTCAAGGTATTCATTATGGTGTAATTATTATCAGCGAAGGTGTTTTTCATGCAATTACAGAAGAGGAAATATTGAATGCTGGTATCCGATTTACCTTCGATGCACATGGCCATCCGGAATTGGGAAATATCAGTAAAGCAAGTTTTTTCAATGTCTTATTACAAGAAAAATTGAAAGCGTTAGATCTCAATATCAAGACTCGCCCAAATGATGTAGGGTACGAACTGAGGTGTTGTCGCCCGATTGGTTTTGACCTTACACTTTGCTCTCTCTTGGGTATAGGCGTTCAAAAACTCTACCAGACAGGCATTAGCGGTTGTATTGTGAGTGCAGATGCAGAGGGCAATATTTCTCCTGTTTATCTATCTGACCACGAGGATGAAAATGGAAAAGTGAAACCCCGTTTGGTGAATATGGAATCTGAGATTTCACGATTGTTTTTCAAAAGTTTAGACTATATCACGGCAAAAGATTATTCAAGAGCGGCAGATTTATTGGATGAACCTGCTGCTTACGATTTCCATAAAATATTAAATTGGTGACGAAATGCACTTTGTTTTAAATTAGTCATACAGTTTGCAATTGGTCGTTAAAAGTAAACGACCTCATATAGGATTTTTCAAGAGATAGTTTTTGTTAAATAGGGTTACGCGCTATTTATGAAAAAACTAAAACCCAATGAAAAATTCTACACTATTATTCCTGTTTTTTGGATTAGTCTATTTAATGCCTTTCTCTTCCGCCACGGCACAAATTGTCATTAACGAATTCATGTCTTCTAACAACGAGACGCTTTTCGATGAAGATGGAGATTCGAGTGATTGGTTGGAAATTTTTAACACCAGTGGCGAGTCTGTTTCTTTGGCGGGGTATTATTTAAGTGACGATATTGAAGACTTACATAAATGGCCGTTTCCCGCCTTCGTTTTATCCCCTGAAAGCTACTTGATTATCTATTGTTCGAGCAAAAATCGATCGGATATTGATATGCCCTTGCACACTAATTTCAACCTCAATGCCGAAGGCGAAGATGTTCTTTTGGTGAAAGACGATGAGATTATTCAACATATTCTCCCCGTCGATTTGGAGGAAGATATTGCCTTTGCTGCCTTCCCCGACGAAAACCATACCTTCTTAAGTACAGCGATTGCCAGCCCTGGTCGCGCTAATTTACTAGACCTGGAAGTAGGTTTTTCACACGAGGCTGGATTTTATGAAAATGTGATTGCGCTATCGCTAAATTTTAGCAAGCCCGCTTTAGGGGACGTGGAAATCCGATATACCCTTATGGGGGATGAACCTAGCAGCACGGATGCCTTGTTTACAAACAGCATTTTAATTGATAATAGATCACAGGAAGAAAATCTGCTAGCTGATATTCCCTGCACGCCAGATTTTGCTGACTGGGATGGTGAAAATCACTACCCGGCATGGGCTCCGCCAGAGGAAAAGATAGCAAAAGGAAGGGTCATCAGAGCAGCAGCCTTCCTGGCAGGGCAAAGGATCAGTAGGATAGCTACCCGTACTTATTTCGTTTTTCCTGAAGGCAGGGAAAGGTATGATTTTCCAGTGGTTTCAATCTCTTGTCCTGTTGACAGCCTTTTTTCTTTTGAAAGAGGGATTTATGTACCTGGAGCCGCTTTAGAAGCCGATAACCTTGTATGGTCAGGCAATTATTTTAATACGGGGTCAGACTGGGAAAGAAGGTCAAACTTCGAATATTTTGATGATGGTGAAGCAGTCGTTAATCAAACAATAGGACTAAGAATTCATGGTGGTAAAACCAGAGGTGCTGCTCAAAAGACAATGCGCTTATACGCCCGTTCAAGTTATGGTGAAAAGAGGTTGGATTACCCCTTTTTTAGCAATAAAGAGCAATCTAGTTATAAGCGATTATTACTTCGTACCACAATGGGGGCATGGACCAATACCATTTTAGCAGATGCCTTTGCTCATCAGGCGGCACGGGATTTAAACCTTGATATACAGGAGTATCAACCCGTTATCGTTTTTATTAATGGAGAATACTGGGGGGTACATGAACTCAGGGAGCACTTTGACCAGCATAAACTTGCTGATGATTATGGATTGGATAAAGATGCTATCAATATATACAGCTCCTATGGTGAAGTTCTTGAAGGGGAGGCAGACACAGAATTTATATACTTAAGGGATCAATACCTCGTGCAGAACGACATCACTGACCCTCAGGTGTATGACTATATTAAAGAGCGGTTTGATATTGATCATCTTATCGACTATTTCTTTACGGAGATTTTTTTCAACAACCCTGATTGGCCTGGCAATAATTCAAAAATGTGGCGTTCAGATAGCTATGATAATAAGTTCCGTTGGTTGTTCTATGATCTAGATGGAGGGATGGGGGAAAATCAAATTGATGACACTTTGCTGGCCGAGTTATTAGGGGGTGAAAGCGCTGGTGGAGAAGACAACTGGACAAATGCTTTGATCAGCACCTTGATGAAAAACGAAACCTTTAAAGAACAGTTTATCAGTCGCGCAAAATACCTATTGCAGGAAACATTCAGTCCTGAAAGCTTATATCCTTTGGTACAGCAAATGACCGCCGAATACGCAGGAGAAATGGACGAGCATTTCGGAAGATGGCGCAATTGGCAATCAACAGCGATTTGGCAAAATAATGTCTCTACAGATATTACTAAATTTGTTTTTTTGCGGGCTTGTGAAATGGAGGCACAAATGGTTGATTATTTTGGTATCGAGCCTTTCTTGGAGTGCGATAATGAACAGCTCTCAGATGCGCACATTTATCCCAACCCGAGTGGTGGAATAATCAATATTGTTCTGGATATAGACAGAGAGGGACTGTATTTCTGCCTAGTACACAATCAACTTGGGCAACTCATAAGGCACCAGAATATAGTACTCTCTTCCTTTGGAGGTTCATTGGATTTATCGAGCTTACCAGCAGGGGGGTACTATTTATCTATATTCGATGGCCGTATGGAAAAAATCACTACTAAACAGGTCGTTATACATTGATGGTAAATAGAAAAGATAAAAGGCTGCGAATAATGTCTATGTTCCTTATTTAGTCGCCGGGGGGCACGAACCGTTCGCTACTATTGAAACACTGACCTTCTTTTTGCATAGTAATCTAGAGAAAAAATGCTGTAGACTGACCATAAAAAAGCAACAGGCGCTTAGCTGTACTTTTGGCTAAAGCCCAATTTAGACGATCTCACAGCAACAGATTGTTCAAAAGTCGCAGACTTATTGGGCGAACCTGAGTATTGCAAATTTTATGAAATTCAATTGGCCAAATCATTGGTGATTTCCCCCCCCACCTCCCTCTTTTTCCGAAGTATAGCTGACAGTTCTCTTGCTACATACTGTAGTTTGACGGAGATAAGCTTATTTTGTGGACACTTTCGGCCTAGCGATGTGCAAGGGTGGCCCTGCTTTGGCAGGGGCAGACAGCGATACCGATTTAATCGGGAGAGCTGGCCGAACGAAGAGTGAGCCCTGAAACGTAGCGGCCCCGCCCTTCAGGGGCGAGGGAAGGCCCCATACAAGATCCAATCCTTTTACAATTATTGTCAAGAATCATAACTATCCGGTATGAGAACGCTTTTACTATGCTTTTTTTTGAGTGCATTTACAAGCCTTGGTATTAGCCAGGTTGAAGCTCCCTACGGTGGGCCAGAGCAGGAAGACCTGCCACAATGGGTACAAATGCTTTATGCTGATAACGCTGATGTAGGAGCGGTACTGGCAGCTTTTAAGGCCTACTATGCGGAAAACACTTTCGTGAAAAACGGGCATACACAATACCTGAAACGACTGCTGCGAGAGCGAGAAACTTACGCTTTTCAGATGACTAATCCGGAGCTGACAGCTGCCGAGCGGCAAGCCATGAAAACGGCAGAAGAGCGCTACTTGGAACGGTATGAGGAGCAGCAAGCAGGCCGCTCGGGCAACTGGACGAGTATAGGGCCCCATGATTGGGATCATGATGCGGGTGGACGAAGCTATGCCCCCGGTGCTGCCCACGTATATACGATAGAGCAAAGTACTGTAGATGCCAACCTGATGTACGCAGGAACGGCTACAGCTGGCCTGTGGAAAAGTACCGATCGGGGAAGCTCTTGGACGAATGTGACCCTGGATCAAGTGGCCAATAGTGTGTATGCCGTAGAAATAGACCCCGCAGATAATAGCCGAGTATATGCCGCCATGATGGGCAGTGTTTACCGTACTACGGATGGTGGCAACAACTGGACACCGACCGGAGATGCGGCCTTTCAGGCACAGGACCTGTCTACAAAAGATATTAAGATTGCTCCAGGAAGCGGTGCGCTTTGGGCTGCTACCAATGACGGCCTGTACCGGTCTATAGACAATGGTAACAACTGGACGGAGGTACTTTTTGGCGATTTTCAGGAGATAGAGTTTCATCCCGTGAACAGTGAAGTGATGTATGTGATTCGCCAAACGGGGAGCCGGACGGAATTTTATCGTTCTAACGATAGCGGAGAAAACTTTATGCTTCAGTCTGGAGGCTGGCCAATACCCGGTGGAGGCTTTGAAAATAAACGTGCAGAAATAGCGGTGAGCCCTGCAGCTCCCAATAAGATATACGCTTTGCTAACAGGGCAAGTAAATGACGGTAGTGGCCTGTACGGCATCTACGTGAGTGAAGACCAAGGTACTAGTTGGACCTTTAGTTGCTGTGGTGATCAACCAGGAGGGCCAGCAGCATTGGATAATATCAACATGATGGCCTGGGCTGATGATGGCACGGATGACGGTGGGCAATACTACTACGATTTGGCGTTGGCGGTATCACCCACGAATGCCGATCAGGTATTTGTAGGAGGTGTGAACATGTGGGTGTCGAATGATGGTGGGAATACGTTTACCTGCCCGTCGAAGTGGAGTCACTCGTATAAGCCCAACTACGTACACGCCGATATTCATGATATTAACTTTTACCCCAACGGCGACCTGTGGGTAGCCAATGATGGCGGTATCTTTTACTCGACAGACAATGGCGAGAATTTTGACCGCAGCATGTTTGGTATCGCGGGGTCTGATTTTTGGGGCTTCGGGCTTGGGTTCAATAATGACGAGCTGATGATTGGTGGCGCCTACCACAACGGGACCTTGGTGAAAAACGGCAACGTATACATCAACGATTGGGCCTGTATTGATGGTGGTGATGGCGTAGGCGGCGCGGTGAACCCCATTCGCGAAGACCAGGTGTACAGCAACTACAACATCAAGCGAATGCCTGCCGACCGAACGGTAGCACCTACAACCCGAGGGTATGCTATGGAGCCATCGTGGACCTATGTGACCGGGCGGTTTAGTCAAATAGAGTTTGCCAGCGATAATTACAATGTTCATTATTTTGGTAATGGAAACGGACTGTACAAAACCGAAGACGACAACCGCAGCGTATCGCAACTCTATGATTTTGGAGAAGAAGTGGGCGATGTGGAAGTAGCCTGGACGGACCCGCAAACCATGTATGTGACGACCTTCCCTGATTATTGGGGGGCAAAAAAGATTTACCGTACGACGGATGGTGGCCTGAACTGGACCAACATAACACCACTAGCCACCGCTAGTAGTGGCGTACCCTACGATATAGAAGTGAGCTACAACGATGCACAGATCATCTGGGCGGCGAGAATTGGACGATCAACGGACGATGCCAACAAGATTCTGCGCTCGGATAATGGCGGCGAAACCTGGTATGACATCAGTAGTGCCGCTCTAGCAGGTGAGGTATTGACGAATGTGATTACCCAGCGCGGTACGGATAACCAGTTGTATTTGGGAACAACACGCTCGGTGTACCAGAGCCCTACAGGCTACGCCGGTTGGGAGCTGTTTGCGGATGATTTGCCAGCAAGTGCCCGTTCGCGCCAGCTAGCGATCAGCTACCGCAACGGGACGATCTTTAATGCCACAAACCGTAGTGTGTGGAAGTCGGATTTGGCACAAATCAGCAGTGTGGAGCCACAGATAGCCGTGGACAAATACTTTTCGGGCTGTAGCCGGGATACCTTCCGTTTTGCAGATCACTCGACGGCACCGTTTGATGCAACCTTTGCCTGGGAATTTCCGGGGGCAAGCTGGGTGAGCAGTACCAGTGAGCGCAACCCGATGGTGATTTACAGTGCCGCCGGTACTTACGATGTGAGCCTGACGGTAAATGGCGAAAGCCAAAACCTGGAAGCATTTATTGAAGTGGGCGACGATTGTAGCCCACAGTTGCTAGCGGGGCAAGCCCTGGTATGCGCTGGCGATAATGGGCATTTTATTTCTTCCACATCGCTGGATGTTACGACGAATACGATGACGCTGATGGCGTGGGTTCGGCCCGAAGGCGTGCAGGATGATTATACCGGTCTTGTTTTTAATGATGCTACCGGCGCAGGGATGAACCTGCGAGGAAACAATGAACTGGGCTACCACTGGCCAGGAGGCAGTACCCACTGGGCATGGAGCAGTGGCCTACGTGTGCCGGAAGATGAATGGTCGTTTGTGGTGATGGTGATCACGCCTGAGCAGGTGACCTTTTACCTTAATGAAGAGGAGGTGACGCGTGTTTTTGACGAACCGGTAGAACCTGCTTTTTGGGGTAATTTCCGAATAGGAAGCTATCAGGGATGGGGCTCGCGCAACTTCCGTGGCCAGCTTGACGAAGCAGTGATTTGGAACCGGGCACTGGATAGGGACGAGATCCGTACCTGGCGGCACCTTACCAAGCAGCGCCAGGTGGACCCCGCCCATGAACTGTACGATGAAACATTACTGGGGTATTACCAATTCAATGAGTTTAGCGGAGCGGTATATGATCGTGCCAACAATAACCACGGAATTTTATCAGGTATTGCGGAAAGAACACCTTCGGGCGCGCCTATTGGCGACGGTAGCAGCAGTAAGCAGGCCGTAGATGCTGGTGGTAGTTACGCTTTTGAGGAAGAGCAATTGATGCTTGGTTTTCCTTCGGCAGGCATCTACCCCGTAGAAGAAGTGGTGGTGACTAGATTGGAAAACACCCCGAGTTTATTACCAGAAAATAGCCTGCCAACGGCGCAGTATTGGATTGTAAACAACTATGGTGAAACCCCATTTACCGAGTTGGAAAGCTTGGCGTTTACGGGCATTCCCGCAGTAGATGCGACCACGGCGGTAGCGCCAGAGCAGTTTATTCTCTACCAGCGCTGGGCCAATGCCGATGTTACAGCATGGGGTGCTTTTGTAGACCAGGCTGATATGGCTGATGAAGCGACCAATGGTTTGGTGTTTAGTACCGATAGCGAGATTACAGCATTTGGCCAGTTTGCGCTGGGTGGCGACGAAGCGTTGATCATTGTAGATACGGAAGAAGCACCGTTGGCAGATGCTTGGGCGCGTGTGTTTCCCAACCCGATTGGCGCGAATAGCCAACTGCGGATAGAGAGCCAGTTGGTCGGGCAAAATGTATTTCAGTTGTTCAATGCGGAAGGCCGCCTGCTACGTACGACTCGCTTTGAGGGCAGTGTGTACCTACGTTTGGCTAGCTTGCCAGCGGGAACGTATACTTACCGTATTGTAAATGGTGAGCAAGTGACCAGTGGGCAGTTGGTGAAACACTAAGTCAAATAGGATAGGCCACAGATCGAACGGATCAGACGGATTTGCACAGGTTTTCTTAAAAAGAAAAGCCGTGTAGATCCTGTTTCATCTGTCCGATCCGTGTTCTATCCTGCCTCGCGCCCTGCCTCACCCTTCCATCTCTCCTTCATCAGCAAAACTATAGAAGCCCTTTTCACTGATAATGAGATGATCGAGTAGCGGCAGGTCGAGCTGCTTGCCGGCCAGGAATAGTTTGTGAGTGAGCTGGCAGTCGGCCTGGCTAGGTTGGAGGTTGGTGCTGGGGTGGTTGTGGGCCAAGATGATGGAGGAAGCTTTGAGTTCCAGCGCGCGGCCGAAGACGAGCTTGGCATCGACGACAGTGCCTGCACGGCCGCCGGAGCTTATTTTTATACGGTGGACGATATAATTGGCCCGATTGAGGCAGAGCATCCAGCATTCTTCGTGTTCGAGGTCGGCGATCAAAGGCGCGAGGCAGTGGTAAGCATCGGCGCTTTTACGCACCTGCGGGCGATCACTCAATGGCGTGAGTTGACGGCGGCGACCTAGCTCTAAGGCAGCGATGATGGTCACGGCTTTGGCTTCTCCGATGCCGCGGAACTTTAGGAGATCGGCACAGGTTTGTTTGCTGAGCGTGTGGAGGTTGTTGTCTACAGCTTTTAAGATACGTTGGGCCAGGGCGAGTGCACTTTCCTGACGGCTACCAGAGCCTAGCAAGATAGCGACCAACTCGGCATCACTAAGTTGTTGTCGGCCTTTAAGGAGGAGCTTTTCCCGGGGGCGGTCTTCTTCTGCCCAGGCAGTAATGGCTAAGGAATTGGAGGAGTAGTTGTTGAATGTTGGAATAACGGACATGGTATAGCATTAGATTTGCCTGTACGCTAGCTGGTCGCAGACAAAAGAGGTTGAAGGAAAATGCTTACCCGGAATTTAAGAGGGAGGAAGGAGACTAGAGCATAAGTCGTGTTCCGTTTCCGTGCGTTGATGTACGCGTATATCCGACCCGTCCTGGATCGGTGTTTCTCAAAGATAAAGATAAAATTAAAAACAGGTTACCTATCTTCGCTTTTATGAATGATTTTCGTTTTCAACGAGGTGAGCGCTTAAAGAGTCGAAAGGAGCTGGAACGGCTTTTTGAGCCAGGAAGTAGTGCGCTGATGCAGTACCCTTTCCGCTTGGTGTGGCGCCCTGTGGAGGAGGCTCGAAGTGATTTTCCGATACAGTTTACGGTAAGCGTTTCCAAGCGCCGCTTTAAGCACGCTGTAGATCGTAACCGAGTAAAACGACTGGTGCGGGAAGCTTACCGTTTGCGGAAGAACGAATTATACGATGCCTTACCTGAAGACAGCCCTCAGCTGGCTTGGATGATTATTTTTATTGGAAAAGAACTACCGGAATACGCCAAAGTGGATAAAGCGATGCGCAAGTTGATCACCAAGTTTATAAAACAATATCCGTTATCACAGACCAACGCTTAGGGCGGGTGAGTGGTCTTTGGTGTATATATCAAATCCAAAAGTATGCGCTACCTATACCTGTTTGTTTGCTTTCTTACGGTGAGTACTCTCTCTGCTCAGCGTGTCTTACTTATTGAGAAACTCAACAGTGCTCATACGACAAAATTATACGTGGGTGATTATATCCAATACCAACTTGTAGGGGAGAAGGATTGGTACGGTGAGCGTATCTATGACCTCCGTGATGATACCCAGGCCTTGGTTTTTCCTGATCGTTATGTGGCCATTGAGGATATTGCGATGCTGCGCCAGGGAAAACCTTGGGCACGTAATATAGGTATGATGTTGATCACCTTTGGCGTGTCTTGGTCAGGGTTTGCACTGTTGGGAACAGCTACCGATGGCGATCCTGAGACAGGATATAGAAGCAGTGATGCCATCGTGACCGGGGTGGCTGCCGGGACGGGCTTACTGTTGCCTGTTTTGTTTGGAACCAGGCGGTTGCGCTTTGGCGAAGGCCACCGCTTGCGTCTGAGGATTCTTGATATTAGTTTTTAGTACTTGTGGAGTAATCGTTTTTCACCAAATGAAATTTCTCAGCAAGCTCTTAGTTAGGTTAACGGAAAGTCTAACTTACTATTTTATCTTTGCGCTGATCAAAACCTATCAGGATGACACTGCGCGATTTTTTCGATGCCACTTCGGCTCAACCCATTTACATTGTGTTTTATTTTACCATGATTGTCTTGGTAGCACTTCTTACCGGCTGGTTGGCCAAAGGCGAAGGTGAAGACAGCCCTTGGAAATATCTTTACAGTGCATTGTTGTACCTGGTGTGTGTGCCCGGTATTTTTGCGATAAGCCTTCAGATTTACCTCTTCCTCTTTGAACGACGGAGTATTTTTGATATGAATATTCTATTGGAAGTACTGCCAGTGATTAGTATGATCGCTACGATACTTATTGTGCGGAAAAATGTAAATATGGATCGGATTCCCGGCTTTGATAAGCTATCAGGTTTGGTGATGATGATCTGCGCTGCACTGGCCATTATGTGGTTTATTGACCGTACCAGGATTGTGGTCTTCAGTTATATGCCTTTTCAGACGGTACTCCTCATTTTTGCCGGGTTAATGCTGGTCATCCGTTTAGGATGGTCTCGGCTGATAAAGGGATAAAACGGGAATTGTTTTTTGCGCAATAAAAGGACGATGAGTAACAAGACACAAGAAAAGAAAAATGCGGCCCTCAAAGCTGTTGAACAGGTGCAGTCTGGTATGACGCTGGGGCTAGGAACAGGCAGTACAGCCTATTTTGCTATCGAAGCAATTGGTGAGCAATGGCAAGCGGGGACGCTTACGAATATCCGTGCGATACCCACCTCAGAAGCTACGGCTACCCAGGCACGGAGCTATGGTGTCCCGCTGATAGAGCTGGCTGATGTTGATCGTATAGACCTAACCATTGATGGTGCTGATGAGTTTGACCCTCACCTGCGATTAATCAAAGGTGGTGGTGGTGCACTCTTTCGGGAAAAACTGGTAGCTTTTGCCTCAGACATTATGCTGGTGATTTCGGATGCCTCCAAAAAGGTAGAACACCTGGGGGCGTTTCCGCTACCGGTGGAAGTATTACCAAAAGCAATCCGCTTGGTAGAGCGTGTACTGACGGAGAAAGGTTGCCGCCCAACGCTACGAACTAAAAAGGATGGTACGCCTTACCTGACGGATAATCAAAATTACATCCTTGATTGCCAGCTAGAAAAAATTACAGACCCAGAACGGCTAGATTTGGAGTTGCACTTGGTGCCCGGTATTGTAGAGACTGGTCTTTTTCTAGGCCTGGCTACCCAGGTTATTGTTGGGCAGGGAGATGAAGTCAAGGTGTTTGGATAGCCACTAAGCTGGCCTTCGACTCACAAGATAAGCATGGCTAATAGCCACTTCTTCTTCGGGCATTTGAGCATAGGGAGCCGCAAGAGGAATCTGCCGGACCTCGGCGAGGTTACCTGCGCGATTTTTTTCTTCGGAATATGGGATAGCCAATTGCTGATAGAGCTCGCGGTAAGTTTGTAACCGCCATCTGTTTTGTGGTTGGATGGGGTTATCGATCCACTGCCATTGCGTTTCCGAAAAACGAAGGAAGTTGTAGATCGTAATGCTTTTGTCCATGTGGGCAAAATGATCTGACATGTCAATGAAATGGCTCATCACGCCGCCAGGGGCAGTTAGGCTCCACAATTTTTCGACAATACCACCTAGTACTTGCGGATAAATGTGCTCGTAAGTATTGTTGGAGGAAAGGAGGAGGATTTTCTCTTCGGGTAACTCAAGTGCACGAATATCTTTTACAATAGGGACAAAGTTCAACCTTGCGCACAGGCTGTTTAACGAACTGGTGGGGGTAGCTTGCTTCCGGATGTCCTGAAGAATTTGCCAGCGGTCCTGATCAATAGCTCCCAAGCCAGCGAGAAAACGCTCCTGATGGCGATCAATTTCTTCGAGGCAACGCAAGAGGGTAGCAGTGGTCAGGTGAGCGGAAATATCAACGCTATAAATTTTATCGGCCCCTTTAAGGAAGTAACCAATCGGAATGATAGGATACCAGCCAGTACCCAATTCCAGGCAGGTAACTCCTTTTAATTGATCTTTCCCATTGGTGGCAGAAAAATGCGCCAAGTGATCCAGCAAATGCTGGAACTTATTGAAAAAATGCTCCTCGTGTAGATCAACACCTTTGGTGACGTACTTCTGAAAGAAAAAATTAATCCGGTTCCGAAAAGGGAGAAAAGAAATAATTTTTTGGACAATGGCCTTAAGGTACCACTTCTTCATGCTTGTTGGTTGCTATTAGAGCTCGCAAAAATAGCACCTTCTAGGAGAAAATACGTTCTTATCTGGACTTTCGGAAAAATGCTGTAAAGATACGGCCCATTCTACCCTCCTTACGCCTCCGTAAGGAAAATGGGCAGGACCAATTTATCCCACTGCATCACTATTTTCCCTGGTGCCAACCGGAATTCGAGGGTAGCACTGCTGGAATCTACACCAACAGGCTTGACAGGAACACGGAGGGCATCCTGAGCTGCATCATATTCGTAAGCCCCCCATTGATCAACAACTTTATTGAAAATGACTTGCCATTCTTTTTCGGCAGGAATTGTAAAAAGGCTGTAGGTGCCAGCGGCCAAGATGTCGTCTCCTACTAGAATAGATTCGTCAAATGTAATACGTGTTGCTTCGTTGGCTCCTGTCCGCCAAACTTCTCCGTAAGGAACGAGTGAACCCCAGATGGCCCGCCCTTTGGTAGAGGGGCTACCATAATCGATAGTGATGTCCACGCCATTGAGTTCTCCTTTCAATTCTTTACGAGGGCTAGCCAATTCAGCTTCTGTAACAGTGACGGTAAACTCTGGCTGAGGTGCACTAAAAGCCAGCGGTTCTTTTTCTTCAGGAGTTGTCGGTGGTGTTGGTGGGGAATCGCAAGAAATGAGTAGCAGAGAAATAACAACCAATGAAGTGAAAAGGGAAAGAACGGTCTTCATAGTAAAAAAATGATTGTGTGAATTTTTACATCAATTAACATCCAATAATCTGAACGCTATCGTATATCAATTGGTTGCCCGGAAATAATAAAATACTAATTGCGGGGTAATCAATCAATTACGATAAAAAATATATGAGCTAAGACGGGCCAAAGAGATGATTTTGCAAGGCAATTTTACTAATTTTACATTACATCCCTTAACTACCTACCTGTGGCATGCGCACTTACTTACTGCGTTATGCGTGTATCCTTAGTAACATCTACTGGTCTGTTTGATTTTTTGTTGTACCGAGTGATCGGTGACTAGCGTTCGTTTTGACGGTAAAGCTCAGAAGTAAGGGTTACTTCCTGAATTTTCTGTCGTCTACAAGCCAGTAAAATTTATACACTATGAACAAGACGACTACACAGGTCTTCAGTCTTACTACACTAGCTTTTTTGTTTCCTCTTTGGCTATCCGCCCAAATGATTTGGCCGGGTGATATCAATAATAATGGTATTGTCAATGGCATGGATTACCTCTATTGGGGGGTAGTTAATCAGAATAATGGACCTGCACGCCCCGATGCTACTACCGAATGGGAAGAACAACCCATGGGTGCTGCATGGAGCAATCAGTTTCCAGTAGGAGGGATGAATCATGCTTATGCCGATGCCAATGGCGATGGGCAGATTACTGCGGCGGATGCAGATGCATTGGGTAGTAACTTTAACCGTAATCACGGTACACTTATCCCGGATGCTTTCCAAACAGGGCCACTTTCCAGCCAAGAGCCTGCCATCTACTTTGAGCGACTTTCGGAAGAGGAAGTCGCTTCGGGCGAAGCAGGAGGAGTGGTTTTAGCACTAGCTTCAGAACAGCCTTTTAGTGCTTTTTATGGGATTACCTTTACCCTCAATTACCACCCTGGTATTTTGGCCACCGATGACGGTGTGCTCATAGGCCTGATTGCCGATACCTTTTTTAATCCGGACAATAGTGATGTAGCTGCGTTTGTGAATAATAATTCTGCTACAGGAAAAGCGGTCATCACCCTTGTTCGTACCGACCAAAATAACGTAGACGGCGGAGGCAAGGTCGCTCGGATTCTATTAAATTTTGCAGACCTTACTGTCCCCGGTACACCAGATCAGCTAAATTTTACGATCAGTGATGTACTGGCCATTGATCATGATATGAATATGATCATGATGCAGCCGGGAAGCTTTAGCTTTTCTACTCAGGGAGTTACTGCAGGTTGCCCCAATACCGTAAGCCCGGTTTGTGGTAGTGATGGTCAAACATATTTGAACTCTTGTTATGCAGAAGCAGCGGGTGTTTTTGATTACACTTCCGGTGCTTGCTTTGATGATAGCTGTATTGATCCGACACAAATTAACCCAGATGCCGTTTGCCCGGCAGTATACGAGCCTGTTTGTGGTTGTAATGATATTACTTATCCCAACGAATGTGCTGCGGATGCAGCTGGCGTACAAAGCACCACTCCTGGGCCATGTGCACCGAGTAGTTGTTATGACCCTCAATATATTGTTGCCAGTCAGGCGACAACCTTGAACACCACAACCGGTGTGATTACGGCCAACTGTCCCACTGCGGGGATTCCTGTGTGTGGTTGTAATGGTGTCACTTATGCCAATGCCTGCCTAGCGGAAGCTTCAGGGATTACGGTATACACGCAGGGAAGTTGCGAAAGCGCCTGTATAGATCCTTCTCAGATGGATTTGAATGCGGTTTGTCCAACGGTGTACGACCCCGTTTGTGGTTGTAATGATGTTACTTATTCCAATGCCTGTCTTGCGGATGCAGCTGGGGTAACCAGCTACACCAATGGTCCGTGTAATGGTGGGTCAGCCTGGTGTAGTGAGGCTATACCGGTGCAATGTGGTGACTTCCTTCCTTATGAAACGACCGTAGGTGCAGGTAACAATATTCTCCAATATCCAGGATGTACCAATACCTCTTTTTATGGCCCGGATCGCGTTTATGTGATCAACAAACAATCGGCGGGTGATCTCCAGATTGGTTTGGAAATCCTGACGCCGGGAATGGACCTCGATCTTTTCCTATTGGCCGATAACTGTAGCCAACTAACCTGTTTGGCAAAAAGTACAACGAGCAATACCAGCACCAATAACGAAGGAATTATCCTTGAAGATGCGCCAATTGGCACTTACTACATCGTTGTAGATGGCCAGTACGCACAGTCAGAAGGAACTTTCCGATTGGAGGTAAGCTGCGGCTATCTTTTCTGCGGAAATTCGGTACCCCTACAGTGTGGCCAGCCCTACCAGGGGACCAACCTTAATGGGCATGATGACGTATCTCTTTACACTTGTGGCAATGTACTCAATGTAGAAAACAACGGACCAGAGATCGTTCATACTTTTACTACAACAGAAGATGGTCCGGTAAATATTAGCCTTACGGGGCTTTCTGCCAACCTGGAACTCTTCCTGCTGCGTTCTTGTGACCGCGGCGACTGTATGGAGTACAGTCAGCATTCGGGTACCAACAGTGAGTATATCAACGAATATCTCCCCGCAGGCACCTACTATGTGGTTGTAGATGGCTACAATGGCGCCGTCAGTGATTATACCTTGCTCGTTGATTGTAGTAGCAGCTGTGATTTTAGCTTTACAGATCTTTCCGCTACCTCCAGCGGCTGTGGCCAAAACAGTGGCTCTATTCACATCGCTTCCAGTGGAGGTACCCCAAACTATCTGGTGACTTACAGCGGCCCCCTCAGCGGCAGCTTTACTACGGGTAGCAATTCTTGCACGATCTACTATCTGCCTCCGGGCACTTATACCATTACGAAAACAGATGCTCAAGGATGTAGCATCAGCGGCACCGTCACAATTCTAGGCGGCGGCAACCTATCGGCAACGCTAACGCCTAATGATGCGGTTTGTATGGACCAAGGTTCTATAGGCGTTTATGTCAGTAATGGCCAAGCTCCTTATCAAGTTTACATTACAGGACCTACTTCTGGTAATGTCACTTCTAATAGCAATAATTTCACCATCAATAACCTGAATGCCGGTACCTATACGATCCATATCACGGATGCCCTGGGGTGCTCGATTTCTCAGCAGGTGACGATTGACCATACCAGCGGTAATTTTATTTGGAACTATACCGTTACGCCAGCAGCGTGTGGCGGCTATGGAGCTATTCATGTGGATACTTACAATGGGGAGGCACCTTACAATATCCTTGTCAGTGGCCCAATTAGCGGTAGCGCAACAGTATACGCCAATAGCTTCAACCTCATCAATTTACCTGGTGGTACTTATCAGGTGACAGTAGAAGACAATAATTGGTGTTCTTACATCCGTACTATCGTAATCCCTAATGGTAACCTTACGGTAGACGCCAACCCCAATTCCGGTGTCTGTGGGCAGGAAGGAAGCATTACGGTCGACGTAGATAACGGCAGCCCTGCATATACAATTAGTTGGACGGGGCCCGAAAATGGTTCTACCATTACCAACAGTGCTACTTACGTTATTCCCAACCTTACGGCAGGTACTTATACCATCAATGTCGTAGATAGTAATGGTTGTAGCGATTCACAATTAGTAACACTTTCAAATAGTGAAGGTGGCGGACTGACCTTTAATGTTATTCCATTGCCAGGCAGCTGTAGCCAAAATGGTGCCTTATGGATTGATATTTATAACGGATCTCCAACTTACACCATCAGTTATACAGGCCCACAAAATGGCGTTCTGACGACCAGCAATGATGGCCTTGATATCCCTAACCTGCCTTGTGGCACCTACACCCTCGTTATCACAGATATGAATGGTTGTAGTGGAATACAAACCGTAGAATTGGGTGGTTGTGAAGAAATTGACCTTGACCTGACGCCGCAGAATGGTATTTGCGGGCAACCGGGCTCTCTTTTGGTCACCCTCAATGGCGGTTCTCCGGTATATACGGTCACTTGGACAGGTCCCGTAAGTGGTACCACCACTACTTCGACCAATATTCTCAATTTGCCAGGATTACCAGCGGGCACCTATACGGTGCAAGTAGTGGATGCCAATGGTTGTACCGATTACGCAGTAGCACAAGTGAGTACGGCAGAGTCTAATCTGGTAATTAATACCAGTGTTACAGAAGCGCAGTGTGGTACAGAAGGTGCTATTTTTGTGAACCTTGCTGGCGGTGTTCCTCCTTATCAGTTGAGTTGGAGTGGCCCGGAAACGGGTTCTCAGATTTTTAGTACCAATTTTACCACAATCGGTGACTTGACCGCAGGAAACTATACCCTCTACGTAACAGATGGTAATGGTTGTTCTGCATCGACCACAGAAGAAATTCTCAACGTAGGCAGCGACTTAGATATTAGCCTTTTAGGCAACGATGGTATCTGCTCTCAGTTTGGAAATATTGGTGTTTACATAGCCAATGGTACTGCACCTTATCAGGTGAGTTGGAGCGGGCCGGTTAGCGGCTCTGCTACTTCGCCAACGACGGTTTATCAAATTCCGAATACGCCTGCGGGCACCTACAATGTAGTTGTTACGGATGCCAACGGTTGTTCTACTTCTGGTACCGTGCAGGTGATGGTGCAGAATACTTTATTGGCAAACTTACAGATCTACAATGGTATTTGTGGGAGCAATGGCAGTATTCTGGTCAACGTTACGCAAGGTAACCCGAGTTATACCATCACTTGGTCTGGCCCACAAAGCGGATCAATTGTAGTAGCGGGTAACCAATACGCGATTACGGGCTTGCCTTCGGGCACCTACACCGTGGTGATTACCGACAGTAATGGTTGTTCGCGCACCCTGACAGGAACCGTGACTAATACCAATGGTGGCCTCGAAGTTAATACTGCACTGATCTATAATATTTGTGGTCAGTACAATACCATCTGGACCGATATTATCGGTGGTACACCACCATATACGGTAACTTGGCAAGGGACAGAGAACGGTTCTGGTATGACCAATACCCAAGGCTTCGAAATCATGGATCTACCTCCAGGTACGTACAAAGTGATTGTCGTAGATGTCAACGGCTGTATGGATATGGAGCAGGATATTATCATTTATCCGGCCCCAATGGATCTCTTTACAGTTACGCCTAACAACGGAATTTGTGGCGAAACAGGCAGCATTCAAGTCGATATAGATGGTGGTACAGCACCTTATGTGCTTAACTATAATGGCCCTGTGAGTGGTACCCAAAACTACAATAATGCGGGAATCAGTGTGTTGAATAACCTCCCTGGTGGTACTTATACCTTTACGCTAACGGATGACAATGGCTGTACCCAAACCCAAACGGTGGTGCTGGATACAGGCACACCCGTAGAGATAATAACGGCACTGATTTACAATGAGTGTGGTCAGTACAATACCATCTGGACAGACATTATTGGCGGCACACCACCTTATACGGTCACTTGGCAGGGGACACAAAATGGCTCTGGCACGACGACGACGCAAGGCTTTGAGATCGAAGATTTACCCCCAGGCACCTACAAAGTAATTGTTGTGGATGCCAACGGCTGTATGGATATGGAACAGGATATCATCGTTTATCCTGCCCCGGTTGATATATTCACCGTTACTGCTGATCCTGGTGTTTGTGGAGACGATGGAAAAATTAATATCAATGTTACAGGTGGTACAGGCCCTTATACCCTAACCTACACCGGCCCGCTTTCTGGGACGATTAATGTAGTTATGGGGCTTCAGGTTCTCACGGATGTACCTAATGGTACTTATACGCTGACGCTGACGGATGTCAACGGCTGTACCGAAACAGAGACCGTTACCGTAATTAGCACGGGTACTCCGGTAGAGATTGTTACAGCTTTGATCTACAATGAATGTGGCCAATACAATACCATCTGGGTAGATATCATAGGAGGTACTCCTCCTTATACAGTCACTTGGATAGGCCCTGAAAATGGCTCAGGTACAACGACTACCCAAGGTTTTGAGATCGAAGACTTACCTCCGGGATCTTACAAGGTGATTGTTGTAGATGCCAACGGCTGTATGGATATGGAACAGGATATCATTGTTTATCCTGCTCCTATAAATCTCTTCTCTGCAACCTCTATCAGTGGAATATGTAGCGGTCCGGGCAGTATTATTGTTGATATATTAGAAGGTACACCGGTATTTAACCTCAGTTGGACAGGCCCTGAAAATGGCTCGACTACTTTCTCGGGAAATACCTTCACGATCGAAAACCTTCCTGCTGGCACCTACACGCTTACGCTTACAGACATGAATGGCTGTACGGAAACGGAAGTCGTTATAGTCAGTACGGGGGAAGATGATGTAAACCTCACAGCGAGCGGTAACAACGGTAACTGTATAACCAATGGATCAATCACTGCGCAAGCAGCTGGTGGAGACGGAACTTACCTGCTAACCTGGACGGGGCCAGAAAGTGGAAGCGCCAATATAGGCAACACTCCTTTCCAAATTCCCGACCTACCTGCTGGTACGTATACCTTATCGGTAAACGATGGCAATGGTTGTGATGATGTAGAAAGCGTAACACTGTCTACACCAGAAGATGACCTGCAAGTAAGTCTAACCCCCACCCCTGGTGATTGTGATAGCGATGGACAGATTGCTGTAACCATTGTGGGCGGCACACCTGGCTACACCGTTAGCTGGTCTGGCCCAAGTAGTGGAAGTGCAAATATTGCCGGACAGTTTTTAGTGATTCCGAACCTTCCAGCGGGTGCTTACAATGTGACGGTAGTGAGCAATGACGGTTGTTCGGAAACGACAGGCACTGTACTCATGAACCCAGGAGGAGCGCTAACTATAGCAGCAAGCCCAATAGCTGGTGTTTGTGGACAAACGGGTTATATCTTCTTGAATATCTTTGGCGGTAACGCTCCTTATCAGGTTTCCTGGGCAGGGCCTACCTCTGGCACATTGACGGCCAATAGCGCGAACGTACAAATACCAGGGTTGCTGCCAGGGGGGTATACCATCACGGTTGTCAGCGGTAACTGTAATGGTGCAGTCAGTAGCATCTTGCCTGCTTCTGCACCTGACCTGGAAGTGACGGCTACCTCTACGGCTGCAATTTGTGGAGCTGGTGGTAGTATCAATGTAAGCCTTGCCAACTATGTGGGAAGTACGACGATCAACTGGTCAGGCCCACAGAGCGGTAGCCAGGTGATCAACGGAGGCTCTTTGGTGATTCCTAACTTGCCCAACGGTAGTTACACCATCACCGCTAATAACGGCAGTTGTTCAGATATCACCCAGGTGACGGTCAATAACAGCAATAGCAATATTGTAGTTTACGCCACACCTGTACACGCGATCTGTAACCAAAACGGTAGTATTAACGTCGGATTTTCCGGAGGGCAAGCACCTTATACCGTTAGTTGGACAGGTCCAAGCAGCGGTAGTACGACCACAAGCGGCACCAGTTTCCAGATTCCAAACCTCACCCCTGGTACTTACACCGTCACGGTGAGCAGCGGTAACTGTAATGGTAGTGCTACAACGACCATTAATAATACAAGCAATAACATCAGTATTACAGCGGCTCCTCAAAATGGTACCTGTCTGTCTGAGCCTGGTTTTGTACTGACCTTTAGTGGTGGTACAGCGCCATATATACTTACTTGGCAAGGGCCTGAAAATGGTTTTGCCAATGTAGATGCTACGACCTACACCTTGAGCGATGTGCCGACTGGCTTGTACAGCTTCATGCTGACGGATGCCAACGGCTGTACAATTTCTACAATTGCAACGGTAGGGAGTAATAACATTGACCTTAGCCTTACGGCTCAAAACGGCACCTGTGGTGATAATACCGCCATTTTTGTTAACATATCAAACGGCACTGGCCCTTACCAAATTAGTTGGGTAGGTGAAGTGGAAGGTTTTGCTACGTCTAACAGTCCTAACTATACCATCTCCAACTTGCCAGGTAGCCCTTATATCGTTACGGTGCAGGATGCCAATGGCTGTATTACTTCTGGTAATATCACTGTTGTAAGTGGTCCGACGGATTTTGAAGTTGTTCACACTGTCAGCAATAATGGCTGTGGTGCTCTGAACAACATCTGGATGGACTTCTTCAACGGAGAAGGACCTTATACCATTGAGTGGATAGGCCCAAGCAGCGGTACAGATACAACACCGCACGATTACTACGATATTCAAAACGCGCCTACGGGGATCTACATCATTATCATCACAGATGCTAATGGTTGTGTGGATGTGCAGCAGGTAGAGGTTTATAATATTTTGAACACACTTGATGTGTCAGTCGTTCCACATGATGGTTCTTGTGGAGAATTGGCAACCATTGATGTTTATATTGAAGGCGGAGAACCTTGGTACACCATCGCTTGGTACCTTGACCAATCTCCAGAAGGAGAGATAGACATCAACTCCAATCACTATACGATTGATGACTTGGAAGCAGGTACTTACTACGTACGAGTAACGGATGACAATGGTTGTGAACGCACTGCTACTGTTTCTGTAGAAACACCGGCGAATCTCCTGCAGTTGGAAACAGCAGTCGTAGGGCCGGGTTGTACCAGCTTAGGTTCTATTGGTTTGATCATGGGAGGAGGAAATGCTCCTTATACGATAGATTGGAGCGGCCAGCAAAATGGCACAGCTATTTCTAATACCAATAGTTATCTACTGAGCGCCCTCAATGGCGGTGATTATGAGGTGACGGTAACGGATGCCAATGGATGTACGAATACCCTGGATATTATAGTACCTGGAACAACAACAGGCAGCTTGGTAGCCGGGTTTGATTACGAAATTGATGGTTTGAATGTCAGCTTTACCAATATGTCCAGCAATGGATTTTATAGCTGGACGTTTGGTGATGGAAATATCGACGGTGTTCGTCATCCCGATCATTCTTATACCAACTCTGGTACGTATGAAGTATGCCTGACGGTGAGCGGTAATTGTGGTTCAGCTACGCACTGTGAAACGATTACGATAACCGCTCAGAGCAATCTGGCAATTTTGGATATCGGCGAATCAGAAGGCGGCCCTAATGCAACGATACAGGTACCAGTGACGATTGAAAACGTTCAAAATATCATCTCCCTTGCAGGTAGCATCGAAGTGATGAACGAATCAGTTGCTGTCATTACTGGCGTGACCAATAGCATTATTGCTCCTCAATACAATGTGTCTAATAATACTTTCAGCTATTTCAATAATACTGGCGATGGCCTTGATGTAAATAGCGGAGATGTATTGTTTTATCTCAATGTATTGCTTGTCGGTGATATAGGAGAATCAACCATTATCAAGTTTGTGCAAACACCGCTACCGATTGAAGTAGGAGTGGTGACTGATGGCGCACCGATGGTCGTTCCTTATACCTTGTCAATGGGGTCGGCAACGATCACAGCGATGGCTGCATTAAATGGTCATATCTCGACTTATTGGGGCGATGGTATTATAAATACCGATGTTACCATTACGGGCCCAGGTATGGAAGAAACCATGACTACAGGGGAAAGTGGTAGCTACAATCTGCCAAACCTGAATCCAGGAATGGAATACACCGTAAGTGCACAGAAAGACCTGGAGCATAGCAATGGGCTTTCAACTTATGCACTGTTCATAGGCCAGCGTTTCCTCTTGGGGATGAACCCGCCACAGATCACGTCTCCTTACCAGGTAATTGCCGGTGATGCCAACTGTAGTGATGCTTTCACTACACTTGATCTCTTCCTTATCCAGCGTCTGATTATCGGTGCGCAGGAGGAGTTTGATAACTGCCCATCATGGGTGTTTGTCACAGAAGGGCAGCAGATGCCTACCGACTTTGATGCTTACAATGTATTCCCATACGCTTCTACCAGTACGATGATGCTTATGGAGCCGGAAACGGCCAACTTTGTAGGGGTGAAAGTAGGGGATATCCTTGGTCAGGCCAATCCGGATAATTTCGGAGGACTTGATGATGATCGTACCACAGGACAGTTGCCGTTTACGGCAGAAAACCTTTCGGTAGCTGCTGGTGAAGAAGTAACGCTTTACTTCCGTAGTGCTGAATTTGCGGATATCGTAAGTTATCAATTTGGCTTGCAGTTCCCGGTTGGTGAGGTCGAGTACCTCGAGTTCTTCCCTGCCGAAGAGCAGCCATTCCAGACAGTGGTGATTGGTGATGATGGTGCCGATGAAGGGAAATTGCGCCTTAGCTGGTTCAGTCTTGATGGGCAAGGCCATAGTTCCAGCGCTGATCAAGCCCTGTTTGCAATCAAGTTTCGCGCCTTGACGGACATCGACGATTGGAATACCGTTCTACGCCTTGATCCCGGATCAATGCTACCTGAAGCTTACAATAACAATGACGAAGCACTGGATCCAGAGGTCAACTTCGGAGAAGTTGTAACAAGCACTGATACACCGACGGAAAGCAAATTCCGCCTGGATCAGAATACACCGAACCCATTCAATGGCGCTACGGTGATCAGCTTCCGTTTGCCAGTAGCTTCTGATATTGCCTTTGTGATTCACGATGCCTTTGGTCAAGAGGTTTACCGTGAACTAAACAACTACGGCGCAGGTGAAAACCGTTTACTATTGAATCAATTGAACCTACCAGCTGGTGTGTATTATTATACACTGAGGGCAGGTGCAGACATGGCTACCCGTACGATGGTAGTTGTGAAATAAGATTTGTTTGTTATATAAAAGTGATCCCTCAGTTAGGTACTCGTTTGCCTTGCTGGGGGATTTTTACTTTTTGACCCCTATCTTTGGGGAGGATTAGTAACATCCCAAAACTATGAAACTACACTTATGGTTAAGACGGATTAAAGTCCCTCTATCCTTTACCTCAGGTAGCGATGAAATCGCTGCGTATCTCTTTACTACTATTGGTCGATTACTCAACATTCTACGCGGTACCTTTGTAGTGTTGGTGCTGGCTTTACTCTGTTCCTTCACCCTCGTTGGGCAGAGTGTGCGCCTAAGCTTACCGGAGGTAACAGTAGCAGATGGCGAAACCGTCACCTTGCCGCTCACCGTTACAGATTTTGATAGTATTGCAAGTTTACAGTTATCTATCAACTGGGATACGGATGTCGCTACTTATGTCGACTTTGAATTGGATGCCCTGCCTTTACTGGCGATCGGCGATTTTCAGGCAGACCAGGGCGAACTTCGCCTCAGCTGGTTTGATAACGGAGGCGATGGAGAATCACTGCCAGACGGGACGGTCATTGCTCGCCTAACTTTTACAGCAATGGGCGAACCCGGTGATTTTACCATTTTACCCTTTACGGGGAACCCTTTGGCGATCCAAATTTTTAAATCCACCATGAGTCCGGGGATATTTGAGCCGGTGGTGTTGGAACAGGCCCCAGGGAGAATTGCGATTGCTTCCCCTTTGGGATTCAGTATAAATAGTAGTGACGTCTCTTGTTTTGGATTGGCAGATGGAAATGCTACTGTAAACTTAGAGGTGGACCCAGCTGATTATTCCTTTCTCTGGACAGGACCAGACAATTTTTCGGCAACGAGCTTAAATCTCACCAATCTTAGTGGAGGAATCTACTCGCTGACGATTACAGATCAGGATGGTACGGACGTTTTTTCTTATGAATTAATTATTGCAGAAGCGGCGGCTCCACTTTCCATTGAGAACCTGGAGGTGATAGAAGCTGATTGTGATGCGCCCAATGGCAGCCTGAATGTGTTGGCCACGGGAGGGACATCTCCATTTAGTTATCAACTCAATGGAATTAGCAATGCCTCCGGCTCATTTACGGGTTTGGCGGCCGGTAACTACAGTTTGGTGATTGAGGATGCCAATGATTGTACCCTCAGCCTGGATACGATGGTTACAGCACCAGGAGCACCGGTGTTGAGTCTGCCTTCATCGGTAATGCTTTGCGGAGAGAGTACTGTACTTGTGCCCGGAGGGATGGGAGCTTATAATTGGTCGACAGGAGAAACGACAGATAGTATTATAGTAACAATAACCGGTAGTTACGCGGTAACCGTTACCAATACCGCTGGCTGTAGCGCCGAGGCGACCACTGAAGTGTTGCCGGGAATGACACCGGTTGGTGTTTTAGAAACCGATTTTCCTGAAATTTGCCCCGGCGATAGCTTGCAGCTTAATGTAAGCGGAGGAAGTAATTATCGCTGGCTAGCAGACACCAGTAGCCTGAGCGCGATGGATATTTTCAACCCACTGGCTTTTCCTGATACCACTACGAACTATCAAGTAGAAATAGGCAATGATTGTGGTTTGGATACCTTGGCTTTTTCCCTATTAGTGTACGACGTTCTGGCAACGGCAGGGGCAGATACCTGTATTGCACCAGGCGATGAAGCACGACTGATGGCCCAAGGCGGCATCTTTTACGCATGGGAAGACAATCTTTTCCCCGTCAGTGACCCCTCAGTACCCAACCCGACAGTGAGCCCAGAAGATAGCACGACTTATCGCGTTGCTATCACCGATATCAATGGCTGTGAAACCCTGGATGAGGTGACGGTACTGGTGGCTAATAACCCCGTAGAAAGCATCATTCCTTACAACTTGATCACCCCCAATGGTGATGGCCTGAACGATGAACTGGACTTTGGGCTAATTACGAAATTTGGCAGCAATTCTCTGAAGGTGTATAACCGTTGGGGCGATTTGGTTTATCAAAAGCTCAACTATCAGAGCGATGAAGATCGTTTTGTGGGGCTTTACAAAGACGCTCGCTTACCTGCGGGGAATTATTTCTACGTGTTGGCTTTCCGCCAAGGCGAAATCAAGCAAACCTTAACCATCGTATGGGAATGATAAAGCATAAACAATATTTGAGTTTACTGGCGATCATCAGCCTATTGGTGGTTACAAGGATGAATGCACAACAGCTACCCGCGCGTAGCCCTTTTGCCTCCAATAACTTTATATGGAACCCAGCCATGACCGCCGTCGAAAATTACTGGGAACTGGGCGTAACGCACCAACAAGAATGGGTAGGCTTTGAAGATGCACCCGAAACTACTACCATTTATGGTCAATACCCGGTGCTCAAGGAAAACTTTAGCTTGGGAGGGTTCCTGGTACTGGATGAGATCAAGCCGATCCGTAACAATACCTTGGCGCTGACCTACGCTTATAAGCTGAAATTTGGAGGAAGGAAGCGACGTAGTTCAGGCCCAAGAACGCAGGCTCAACTGTCGCTAGGATTAATGCTGGCCATGCAGCAGATATTCATTGACGGTGGCGAATATATTGTCCGTGATGCTGGTGACCCCTTGCAGCCGGTTGGGGAATTGAATGAATTTGTGCCTAACATTGGGGTAGGGGTGTTTTTCGCTTCCCGGCCCAGTGGCCCTAATGACAAAAGCTTCTTCTACGCTGGAGCGGGCACCAACCAGATACTGCCCCAGGATATTACCTTTCGGGAAACCCTGCCTACAGGTAACCTGAAACGTGCCTTTCATGCAAATGCCACCATCGGTTACCGCTCGGCGGGCACTAATTTCGTGATAGAACCTTCCTTCTGGTTGAATACAGCCGGAAAGAACATCAGCAATAGCCAGTTTAACTTGAACATAGAATACCCCAAAGCTTTTTGGGGCGGCTTGAGTTATAGCCTTAATCAGACGTTGGCGCTTCAAGTAGGTTACTTATTACCAGGAAGATTCACTGATAGTGATACCATTCGCCTAGGCTTGCTGGGCTCGTTTAATATGGGGAGTTTTGGGGCCTCGCGAGGTTTGGGGTATGGTTTTTATGTGGCTTATCGTACGGGGGCGTAGGGGCGGGTTTGATAGTTTGGTTGTTGAATGGTTTGATTGTGGGGCCAGCAGGGGCATTCGTATAAATACATTCATGCAGCTACACTAATAAGCAGATTCCGTCGGATTTGACTTCCGACTTCCGATTTAGGTGCAAGGTGCTTTGTGAGGAGTGTGGGAAGATTTCCCAACTTTCACACGTTTAGTCCTAAAACCAGCCCTTCCCATTGTCAAAAAGTGCTGTGTTTCGGGTTGTATATTGCAGGGGCAGGGAGGCTTGATACGCGAGGTTGTTTTAGGTCATATTTGCCCCTGTTGAATTCATGAATTCAATCTACAAGGATGGCCCCAAATATTTCCGATTTCCCACTTTAGGAAAGGTCACCCAACCCTTACACTTTTACACCTTTACTTCCACTAAGGAATCGTAATGACAAAACGCCGATTGAGTTTATTATTCGCTTTTACAATCAGGCTGTATTCTCCGGAAGGAGCGTTGCTGAGGTCGAGCGATTTCTTGTAAGGCCCAGGGATTTGGCTAGGGTATTCGAGGCGAGCCATTTCTTGCATTCGGCTATTGATCAAAATGATTTGTACCTGTGCGGTTTCACCTAAGCTATAATCAATGTGAACATTGCCATTAATGTCAGGACTGATGTTGGCAACATTACCATTGTTATTGAGGGTGATATTGTTACCTGCTGGTGCTTGAGGGCGAGAATTGGGATTCATGATTCTGACAACATCCCCCTCCTTGGGGCTCCAAATGACTAGGCCGTAGGGTGGTTCAAAAATGTTGTCGGGGTTTACTTCTGCTACCCGGTTAGAGCCTTCCGTTTTTATGGTGCGAACTTCAATTTTGTCCTGGTCTACAAAAATCCACTTGAACTGGTTGAATCGGCCATAGCTGCGTGTCCAGGGCTTGGGGTCATCGGCTGCCCGTAGAGGAGCGCCCCAGCCGCCTTCGCCGGTATATACGGTACCGTTGGCATCGTCTCTAATGAAACCTTCATGACTGCCAGGTTCTTTGCTTGGGCGAATGGGCCAAGTACTTTTTACGACGTGGGCATCCGACTCCATAACGAGCTGGACCTTGTATTTGTGGAATAGGGTGGCCCACTGTGGGATCAAATCTTCTCGCTCGCGCTTTGCAGCCGTATGAGGGCGCATAGCCTGGTGGTATTGTACCATCCGCCAGGTGATTCCCTGGCTAGCCTGAAGGTCGCGACCCAACCAATCGCGTTGTTCGCCAGCGCCGGGAATTTGTGTGTTGAGGGTATATAGCCGGAATAAATTTCCACCCAGAGTAAGTGCATAATACACATCAGGGCTAGGGACATCAAAGCAATTAATTAATGGATCGTTACTGGATTCGTGATTGCCACGAGCGGGAATGATTGGGAAGATGCGACCATCGCTGCCAATAGTCAATTGCCAATCATCAAACCATTCGCGCCATTCGGTATCAGAGTCATCATCGGTCATGTCTCCGCCGAAGACGACACAGTGGGGCCGTAATTTACTGACCAGCCGATTGGCATCGCAGCGAGCAAGTCGGTGATTACGAGAGTCGCTTCCTGCAATAATAGCAAGGCGCTCACCTGGAGAATCCGGAGCGGTTTTAAAAGAATAACGCTTACTAACTCCCTCGGTATCCTGAATGACAAAATAGTAAACCGTATTGGGTTGGAGGTTTTCCAGTCGGGCAAAAACATTGTTCATGGCCTTGGCGCGTGCCGCCCGGGAAGGAGGAGATTGAAAACGGTAAGCCGCTGTATTTTGGCCGTGATCGGTTTGATCATAAAAAATGACCGGTCGCCCGCCTGATACTTGGTCCCAGCCAATGACCATGCTGGTTGCAGGGTTGCTACGCCAGGTTGCTCGTAGCCTTTCTACGCGGCTAAAAGCACACAATGGGAATAACAAACCAATGAATACCAGCCACAGGCCAGTAGCGTGTAAAAAGGAACGTAGGAGTGCCGATTGCGGCATAGGCTTCAGTGATTTTTGGCGTTAACGAGAAGACAAAGCTAATAACTAAGTTTGCAATTTGTAAAAAACGGCACTTCTGGCTTTGGGTAGACACCCTTATAAAGGTAAACCAAAGGTAAATTATTGTACCTTCGGCCCGGAATTCAGCTTTTTTAAATTTAATCTAACAGCGTAAGCAAAATGGCTACCGATACCCAACTTTTCGACCTTATTCAAAAGGAAAAAGAACGCCAATTACACGGCATCGAACTGATTGCCTCGGAAAACTTTACCAGTGCCGCTACCATGAAGGCGATGGGGAGTGTACTGACAAATAAATATGCCGAGGGGTATCCTGGTCGCAGATACTATGGTGGCTGTGAAGTAGTCGATGAAGTAGAACGCTTGGCTATCAGTCGTTTAAAGGAGCTTTTTGGTGCGGAATACGCAAATGTGCAGCCACACTCGGGAGCTCAGGCCAATGCTGCGGTATTCTTGGCAGTGCTTCAGCCCGGAGATAATATCCTTGGCTTTGACCTTGCTCACGGTGGCCACTTGTCACACGGTTCTCCTGTCAATTTTAGCGGAAAGGTCTACAAACCTCACTTCTATGGTGTAGAGCAAGACTCTGGCCTGATTGATATGGATAAGGTGGCAGCTAAAGCCCAAGAGGTAAAGCCTAAACTTATTATCTGTGGAGCTTCTGCTTATTCTCGTGATTGGGATTATGCTCGTTTTCGTGCGATTGCTGATGAAGTAGGTGCTTTGTTGCTTGCAGACATTGCTCATCCGGCTGGATTGATTGCCTCCGGATTGTTGAATGACCCGATGCAGCATTGCCATATCGTAACTTCTACGACGCATAAGACGCTACGTGGCCCACGTGGTGGTATCATTATGATGGGTAAGAATTTTGATAATCCTTGGGGACGTACAACTCGCAAAGGCACGCCACTGAAAATGTCGGCAGTATTGAATAGTGGTGTTTTTCCCGGTATGCAAGGTGGCCCGCTGGAGCACGTCATTGCAGCCAAAGCAGTGGCTTTTGGCGAATGTCTGCAACCTAGTTATAAAGCTTATGGCGAGCAGGTCATCAAGAATGCCCAGGTAATGGCCCAGGCTTTTGTAGAAAGAGGTTACAAAATAATCAGTGACGGTACCAGCAACCACCTTATGTTGATCGATCTACGCTCGAAAGGCGTAACCGGGAAAGTAGCTGAAGCAGCTTTAGGGATGGCTGATATCACCGTAAATAAAAACATGGTGCCTTTCGATACAGAATCTCCGATGGTGACCAGTGGCATTCGGATAGGTACAGCAGCAGTGACTACACGCGGGTTTACCGAAGAAGATTGTCTGCAAACGGTAGCATGGATTGATACCGTGCTCAGCGCACCGGAAGATGAGCAGCAAATTGCAAAAGTTCGTCAAGCAATTAACGCTCACATGGCTCCGTTTCCGCTTTTTGCGGGCGAGTCGGTGGAGGCGTAGATTAAGCTTAGTACTACTAATAAAAATTCCGAACGATACTTGTGATCGTTCGGAATTTTTGTTTTACGGAATACTTTATAAAATAAGCTGACGCTTTACCCTTCAATAAAATCCGCTGGCGGCGTAAAGAAGCCTTCCGCAGGAGTCATAAAGGAAATATTACTTAGCGTTGCTTCGCCCAATTGCTCTGTCAATCCCTGATCGGGTTGCCAGCCCCAGAATTTCCATTCGGTAGCAATGGGAATTCCATCGACCTTTTGATAATTAAGGTACTGGATAGCGTGTGGGTCTTCCTCGGCTTCGGCTTGGGATTTTCCTGCGGTAACAATGTAGGCAGCAACCTGTGTGAGTAGTGTTTCTGTATCGGCGTAAACGACATACCAATCATCGGGTGCATCGCCGGTGCCGGGGGTAAAGCTGAGTTTGCCAGTGGCGTAAGTGTCTCCGTTCAGATTTGTATCTGGATAATCACTCCATACGGTACCTCCATCATTAAGCTTGTAGGGTAGCATAAAGAAGTACGACCAGGTGTAGGCTGCAAAGCGGGTGCTTTTGAGGCTTTCGGTAGTCGGAGCAACAAACATTTTGTCATCCTGAACATAGATTTTCTTCCCGTCCTTGTAGGCGATCATCGCTTGGCGCGAATCTGTACTCAATGTCAGGGTGCCATTCAAGCGTTCGGTGCCTCCAAAGAAAAGCTGGAGGTCGAACTGAATAGCTTCATGCGACTGGAAGCTTTCCTTATGGTGTGCGGCTTCTATTTTCTGGGAGAAAGTCAGTGGAATAGCTGCTTCGACCTCCGGTGTTGTTTCCGGTGGGGCAGTTGCTGTTGGGCCACAGGACGCAAGAGAGAAGATGAATGTTGAAAAAATAAGAATACGTAAGATCATGGTTAGTTAGATTGTTAGTTAGTTTGGGGAGCGAACTTCCCATTTCCGGCTTTGAGAAAGATTAGTTGATTTTGTTTAGATCATAAAAGATACCTACAGAATAAGCGGGTGCTGCTGCGATAATTTCTCCGCGAAAGGCACCGGCAACGGAAGCTGATATTCCCCAACGGCCTTTGAGGTAGTAAGCTACCTCTAGCGCAACACCACTGAACTCGGTATTGTTGGCAAAAATACTGGTACTGGTTACGGTAGCAGCAGTTTCTCCATTTTTGAAGGACTCCACACTGTTGAGGCGACCAATAAACCAGAGTCGTTGATCCATGAGTCCCAAGCCCCATTCTACACCGTAGCGCAATTCTTCAGAAAAACCATTAGAACGATTGTTGACTCCCAGATAAACGCTGGCGTAGCTATTCACTTTTTTACCTAATTGGAAACTGGTACCTGTTTCGATTTGCAGAATCTGGTTGAATTCTCCATCCCCCGTTTGTAGGTTGTTTTGAATACCTGCAACTGATCGGCCAGTTGGCAAACCAAGAATCAAGGTAGCTGCCACGGGGAATTTGCTTCCGGGTTTGGTAAGACCGTATTTTATACCAAGATCAATATCTCCGAGACTATTAACGGCATCACCACTTTGAATAAGCTCACCCGTAGTGGTTGAGCGCAGGTTGTTGACGTAGTTGCGGCTAAATAAAGGGGCGTTAATGATGGTTGTGAAACGATCCGTTATCCCATATTCGGCGTAGAAGGTCGTATTAAAAATACCGGTTGTAACATTGGGGTCCAGTAGGCCAGCATCGGTATAGTGTTGGTCAAAAACGGTCCACCATTCTGATAGTTTTAGGTAGGCTTTCCCAGGGGCTTGTGGCCACGGACCACCTGCATGGAGCATCGTTGTGGATAAGGTAAGTAGTGTGAAAAGCAGCAAGGAATACCTCATGGTGATGTTGTTTGAATTAAAGGATGAAGGAGTTTATTGAATTTCACCATCTCCGACTTTTACGTTGAAGGGCTTGCAGAAGTAGAGGACGTAATTGTAATCGTTGAGGCCAGCAGCAGGAATCGTGTAGCTATGGGCACCCGAAAAAGTCGTGACCGGCCCAATTTCGTAGGCACTGGCGATCGTGTTAGGATTATTGGTCAGGTAAACATATAGTCCCGGTAGCGCTGTAGACGCACGATAGTTATCGGCAATGGATAGCTCAATATCATTACCAAGGGCAGATAAGGTGAAATCTCCTTCTAGTAGATAAGAACTGGTTGTAGCAATCGTACCACTTCGGGCAGTATTGACAATAACGGTTTGTTCACCTACGTGAACTTGGATGCTATCTTGTACCAGTTGACCATCATCGTTAAAAGTAGCTGTAATAGTGGCACCACCCACCTGTAGGCCTAGAGCCAACCCATTAGGGTCGATGCTAATGATCTCTGGCGCTGAGCTTTGCCATAAAATACTCACCTCTTCTGAGGTGCCAATATTATTGAGGTATAGGGCTGTGAAGCGAAATTCGCTATTGACGGCGAGGGTATCTACAGCTTGATCTATGCGGAGGATGGGATCAACGGTATCCGCAACAAAATCATCTTTGATACAAGAAGTAAATAAGATGAAAGAAGCTAAGAAAAGGAAGGTGAGTTTCATAATGTTAGGGTGTTTTGAGTGGTTTTTAATAAAAAAAGAGGTTCTTCCCCACTCAATGTTGAGGAAGAACCATCGACTATCTCAATCACACTTTATATTTAAGCATTAGCAGTTTCTAACGCTACAGCTGCGGGGAAATCCACGGGGAATTGGCCGATGCCGTGTAGAAAGTTGCTAATGATTTTGTCACCGATCACGATGAGAGTATCTACCAGGTTAGCTTTGGTGTAGCCGGCGTTGAGAAATGCATCAACATTGGCTTGGGCTGGTTTGCCACGCTGAATGGTGGTATCTTTTACGAACTTAGCCAGTGCATCCAACTTGGTGTCAAAAGAAGCTGAGCCACCTCGTAGCTCCAGGATTTGATCATCGTTGAAGCCGTTCATTTTCCCTAGTGCAGTGTGAGCTGCCAGGCAATAGGCACAGTCGTTGACTTGACTGACCACCAGGTTGATCACCTCACGTTCTTTGGCTTTGAGGCTGCTCTTTCTGTTTTGCAAAGCCAGGTAATCTGCTAGTGCTGTATCACTGTAAGCAAAGGTTGCATAGAGGTTAGGAACAAAACCCAGGCCTTTTTCCAGGTTGTCAAAAATGGCTTGGTTGCCAGTAGAAACTTGATTGCGGGTTGGAACTTGTAATACACTCATGATATACTGTTTTGAATTATTAATGTTCTTGTTTCGTTGAACAGTACAAAGATGGGGGTAAGCGTGGGGGAAAGGTTAGGATGTATTTCCCGGCAGCTGGTACAATTTTCCTTTTGATGGTTTTTTAGTGGCGGAGGCACAAAATCTTTAGATAGCTGCAATAAAAATCATCCCAAAACATGCTGCTCCCGAAAAGCCGAAGGTGTGAGCCCCGCCTGCTTTTTGAAAAAGCGACTGAAATAGGCAGGGTCATCAAAGCCCAAGTCGTAAGCAATTTCTTGGGTTTGTTTATCCGTGAAAAGGATAAGGCGTTTGGCTTCCAAGACGACCCTTTCCTGGATGATTTGCTGGGGAGACTGTTGGTTGTAGGTCGAGAATAGATTGGATAAAGTCTTGGGCGACTTGTGCAAGAGGTCGGCATAGTCTTTTACTTTGCGTAGCGTACGAAAGTGTTTGTCTACCAAAACATTGAACTGGCGAATGGTATCAATTTGTCCATCATTTAATTCCTGGACGATGAGTTGCTCTTTGGCCAACCGGGTACAAATAATGATGAGTCTTTTTAGGAGCATTTGCAACATATCTCCTTGAATATTATCGACGGTACGGAATTCTTCCAGAATTACTTCTAGCAAGAGCTCGAATTTGCGTTTCTGTTCAGCGGGAATGGTGATGATGGGTAAATCCTGGGTGCCGAAAAAGAGGATGCCATTACAGGAAACCTCCTCGTCGTGGTCTGCAATACAATAGAATTCCCGATTAAAAAGCAAGGCCGTTAATGGTGGCTCAGTGGTTGGGAAACGAAGGTGTTGGAAATAGGTAGTCGTGAGGAGCTGTCCGGGTTCTAGCTGGATGTCTAAGTCATCAAGATGAAGGGAGACAGGCTCATCGTTGCGGTTCCACAGAAATTGAATGACTCCTTCCTGGATGGAAAAGCTGTTGGTATCTTTTTGTAAATGATCAGTATAACCAAAAATAGCGCCGAGCTTACGATCCGTAAATTCCTGTTTCATGATACGAGGTTAGTCTGATATAGAAACGTAAGCACAAATTTTTTGGTTGCACAGGACTTTGATACATTGAGCGTGTTTGTCCGTTAGCGGTC
The DNA here is from genome assembly GCF_050633125.1 of Lewinella sp. NCBI lineage: Bacteria > Pseudomonadati > Bacteroidota > Saprospiria > Saprospirales > Lewinellaceae > Lewinella > Lewinella sp. The sequence goes on along the minus strand of NZ_JBOEFX010000022.1, from coordinate 15,547 downwards.
GCTTCATTTTATTTTTATGATGCCATTTTTATATAGATCAAGCGCATCGTTTATGATGAGTTTGATGGTTGTAATGGGTAAATCTTTGGTAGGGTCAATGTTGAAAACTTTCATCCGGGTGCGCGTTCCTTGATCCAATTCGGGATGATCAAGGTGTTTACCTTCGACCATAAGTAGATAAGGTTGGCCCGTTTTCTTATCGGTCGACAGAAAACAAAACATCTTTTTGCGGTAGCAGAAGCAGGGCATACCCCACTTCTGCGTTTCCGAAATATTTTCATCTTGCTCAAGAATGATACTGCGCAAGGCCAAGAGACAGCTCTGATTGGGTTCTGTCTGGTTGGAATAGAAATGTTCTATATCTAAGTTCATCAGCTGTATTATTTGACCCCAACCAGGAATTCAATTTCTGCATCTAAGGGGTTTTGGGCCTTCTCGCCAAAAACTTCAAAGTCGGCATCATAGGTGCGATCGAGATCCATCTCCCATATTTTGTTCCAATGCTTCACGATGATGCCATCATTCAGGTTTCCCTTCGTAGTCGTTTTTATATAGTTACCTCCAGAAAGAGATTTTCCGACCATGTTTGCTGGAATATCCTCCAACGTTACCACCTTACAGCCAATCATAGCGGTGTATGGCTTGTTGTGGTCACCCTCGTAATCGGTGTAAAGCGAATAAACGGTGTTGTCTACCTTATTGGGGATTTTGCCAAGGATTTGTTCGCCCATAAATTTCCCCCAAAGTTCGCCGATATCCTGAGCGGCTTGCCCATGCTCATTGGTCGTTCTAATAGCGATTCCGATAACCTTAAAAGGCTCAATTTTGACTGTTTGCACGTCGTTGTTTTTTTGATGTAGTGCAAATGTAGCGGCATCAGGTGACAGCCTTGTGTCAGGGGTCGGTTCCCATTTTTTTCGGCACTCCTCCAGGTATTCGTTAAGCGTAAGCGAATGTGGTGCGAAGTTTTTGCCAGTGAAGGCTAAACCTTGAATACGATCTAACCGGAAAGCCCTGAAACCTTTCTTTAGCTGACAGAAAGCGATCAAAATCCAGTTGCCTTGGGTCGTATATACTGCAAAGGGCTCCACCTTGCGTTCGCTGCGGAAGTTATCCAGCGACAGATAATTGATCTTGACGGTCTTAAAATCAGCGATAGCCGATTGGAGCTGGATTAAATGATCACTGGTTTTTTCCTGGGTAGGGTTGTCACGAATTTGAATCCGATCAGCTAGAAATTCTGTTTTGATCTGGTGGTTGATCTTTAGGACAGACTTGATTTTGGTAAGCGCACTTTGGTAATGTTTCGCCAGTGATTGATCCTTGTTTTTGAGGAGGAGGAGTTCTGCGGTGATCAGCGCTTGGGTTTCCTCTTCGGAAAACATGACGGGTGGAAGCTTGTAACCTTCCATGATGGAGTACCCTTTTCCTTCTTCGGTAAGAATAGGAATCCCCGAGCTTTCCAGCGTTCTGATATCTCGGTACACCGTCCTGATACTGACCTTGTGTTTTTCGGCAATATCCCTTGCCGTCACAATCCGCTTGGATTGCAGTTGGGTGATAATTGCGGTCAACCTTGTCAGGCGGGGTTTGTCTGATGCCATTTTTTAGGAGCTTTCCCGGTAAAGATAGTTAGTTCCCAGGCTATTGTGTTCAGCACGATAGAAGTGTACTCGAATATTTGGGCAGCTGGCTGTGCCTGGCGGCTGGCCACCGCGCTATTCGCTCTTTCCGCACCCCGCCTCGGCGGGGAGTGCGGAACCGCTGCTATCGCTGCTGCTGCTCCTCTGTGCGCCGTGCTTCGCTATTCGTTACGCACCTTAGGAACAAATTTAACGCAGTTTGAGCTTCGGCCCAAACTGCGTTAAGAGTGCCAATTAAAGGAGATGTTCCTTCATAGCTAGTAAAATGGAGTGGCTTGCTGTTACAGCTTTCTCAATCTGAAAGTATACACGCCGTCACGAGTATGTGCCTTCAGGTTCAACTTGTTTTTGGTGATTAGGTTGATGGAAGTGAAGTAAGCAAAAGACTCGCGATTGTCTGCGTCGTAGAAATACATATCGAGGTAGAATTCTACCTCTTCGTCATCGTCTACAAAATCCCATTCACATTGGTAGAACATCTCCCACTCACCATCAAAGAAGGTGTTTTCCGAAGCGTCTTCGTAAACGGCGGCGTAGTCGCCGTAGAATTCAATCACATCGCCACGGAAATCGTCAATTACATTGTCTCGAAAGAGATCCCAATCGCTGCGGTAGAAAGCTTTGTCAAATTCCCAAGCACCTTCGAGTTTATCTTCGCGTCGTTCGAGTCGTGCATCAGGCGTACAGGAAAAAGTGGTAATAATAATACTCAGGATTACTAAAATTGCTAGGTGTTTCATGATCGTCGGGGTTTTATATAATTCAAAACTGTTTATTAAAAGTACACCTTGCAGGGGGAAGAGTTGCTGCGGAAATTTCGATTTAACGAGGGTTTAACGGTTTGGGACTATTACCGTATTCCTGGAAAAGTTAATTTGGGTATTTGTTAACTAACGCGCATCACGATGAATATTAAACTAACCGTTTTCAACGGAAAGACCACTCTTCTTTTACTTTCCTTACTCCCGTTTTTCTCTTGTCAGAAACCTGATTTTGGCCCGTTACAGAAGCTATCTGTGGAGGAATTGGTGCAACAACATCAAGATTCCGTGTTTTCACTCAGCGAGACCATCTTTCGATCTGAGGATGGTCGCAATGTCTCTGAAGAAGAGGTAGCGGCCTTAAAAGAAGGAACTTTGGCGATTGATTACTACGTCGATTCTTTGGGGGTAATTCGGGAAGGCATTGTTCGAAAGGCGAGCTTTGAAGATTATATTACGCGCATCTTAATTGCTAATATCGATTTTGATCCTGCAAAAGACGTGCCTGTACTTTCTTTTAATTGCGATAGCTTAAAGTACCAAATGCGTGATGTTTATAAATTTCAGCAGGAAGAATGGTCGGGATATGAGGAAAGTAATCCGCTCGGTTTTTTTGATTTTGAGCGAGCAAAAATTGTGTCCATTGTCAATCAGTGTGGTTTTCCTAATGTGGAATTGTTGGGCAAAAAAGGGCTAAGTACATTCTGGCTAATGATCCAACACAGTGAAGCTCCACTTATGGCCCATTATTATCTCGAAATAAAAAGGTTAGTTAAAGAAGGTGATTTACACGAAGAAGACTTAGCACTTACCACCGATCGACTATTGATGAATAACGATTATCTCCAAGTCTACGGGTCACAATTATTGAATGGAGAGCTGTACCCCATCGAAAATGCAGAGACGGTTGATCAACGTCGCGATTCTTTGGGGCTAGCGTCGTTGGAGGAGTATTTGGAGTATTTTTAGTGGGGTGGAAGGGAACGCCTCTCCTGCCAATATTCCAACACCCGCTGATCATCCAAATCAGCTGGAGAGGTGATTTCAATATCAAAAAAGGCAGCGTATTCTTTAATGGGTTCAAAACCGACACTCGCTCGGATGCTGTCGATATGGATGGGGTCTTCGACGGGGTAAACGGCTGATTTACCAGTATCCGGATGTTTGGCAATTTGGGTGCCGTAACGTTGCCTTTGGCCTCTTCTCATCAGCACGCGGTCCTGAAGGAAGGCGTAACTGGACATTCTGCTTTCCCCTTTTTCGGCAGACTCCCGCAGGAGCGGCAAGTATTTTTCCTGCACTTCGAGCGGGGAATGCTGGATTACCTGCCAGAGTGCCCGATTCGCCGGTTCTCCTATCTTGTTGATGGCTAGCCAACCGTGTTTATCCAGTACGGATGTTACATAGATGAGGTTGAAGCTGTCCTGCATTTCCATGAGGTCGTAGTAAGCATTCAGTTGGAGGGAGTCATCCGCAAATTTTTCCTGGGCGCAGCTGAGAAGTTGCCGCAGAGTTTGGTCTTTTATGCCAATGTCAATCAAGGTACTGGCGATGCCACCGTACTTTTTTCTTTTTGCGTAGTTGGTGTCCATTATTTCTCTGAAGCGTTCGTGCTGTCTGAGGAATTCATATTCCGGAGCGGTTTCCAAGGTTTCTAAAATATCCTGAGGTTGCCAGCGCAGTAACAAGGCTTTTTCCAGATAAAAAATAGAGCGTTCCTGATTGCCTGCTTCCGTCCAATACAAAAAACCATCCGTATAATAACCGCTATCGGGAAACTGTCCTCCCTTCATTTTCAGTGCTTGATCGCAGAGCTGACCTGCAGCTGCATATTGCCCCAAGTCGAATAAGCTATCGGCTTGGTGAAAAAGGCGATGAAATTCCTTGCCGTGAGAATTTTGAGCTGTAGCCTCGCTGGACAGTATACTGAACAGGATAAGTATACTTGCGCAAAGTGTAGTTTTTGTTAAGCTAAGAGAGTGCATAGAGAAATATTTATGGAAGCTAGACAAAATTGGGGAATTGGACTGAAAAAAAACTTGCCGTGTGGAATGATTTTGTTTAGATCATCCACATAATACTAATTTCCCCACAGGGTTATCTTAATTCCCCTTCAAAACAACCGTCGTATGTGGAAACGGAATTTCAATGCCTTCTTGGTCAAAGCGTTCTTTGATGGTTTTGTACAATTGGTTGCGCATATTGAAACCCGTCTGGTAGCTGGCCGCCCAAACCCAGGCTTTTAGTTTTACAGAGCTGTCGCCCAAGCCTATTACTTGTACATCTACCTTGGGGTCGCCTTTTGCTTTGGCTTGGGGTGTTCTGTTGTCCATACACAAGGGGTGGGTTTCGCAAGTTTCTTGCAGTATTTTTATCGCCTTATCCATGTCGGAATCATAGCTGATACCTACTTCAATCCATTCGCAAATTTTGAACTCTCCAAGATAGTAATTGACAATATTCTCTTTGTTGACGACAGCATTGGGGATGACAATACGCTTGTTCTGGAAATTATTGATTACGGTATGCCGTAGATTGACGTCCTCTACTCGGCCCATGATGTCGGCCCCGATTTTTATGACGTCGCCGATACGGAAGGGTTTAAAAAAAGCGATCACCAGTGCCGTTAAACGACACTGGATCACGCTGTATATACACCTTCATAAAACCTCTTAGAGAGTGTTGTGCTGCGCTTCGTTTATGCCGAGCCATTCCAAGGCGTATACATGTTCTTGAGGCTCAAAAAGCTGTAAGTCAAGCCCAGGAGTGAAAAAATCAATGAAACTTCCTGTCTTGCCAATCCACTCTTTTTGGGCTATCAGTGCAAATTTTTTCAGGCAGCCCAGCTCCGCGAAGTGAGTTTTGGTCATCTTCCATAGTGCGCGAAAGCTGCAAAAACCTTGAAAATCATAGAACTCTCCCAGTAAATAGATCGAACAGTTGGCGTCTTCACTCAATACCTCAATCTGATCTATCAGTGCTACTACTTCTTCGTGTACAAGCGCTTTGCTTATTTTAAAATGGATAACTTTCTGGCAATCGGAATTAAGTTGAGCTAAGTACATGACTTACTAAGTTTCAGTGAGAAATAAAAAGGAGATTGCCTGTTCAGAAGGAATAAATACTTCTTTCCAGGCAATCCCCAAAAGGGACAAACTGCTAATCTTGTTGAGAAGCGATGCCCATTGGTGTACCAGTGGTTGCTTTATTTTTCTTCGCTTGGTATCTTGCCCAACGCTCGGCGGCACCATCAACCATACGATAAGCTACAGGCACGATAATCATGGTAAGAATCATCGAACTCGTAAGCCCACCAATGAGTACCCAGGCCAAGCCGTTTTTCCATTCCGATCCTGCTCCCGTAGCGACAGCAATAGGAATCATAGCAATGACCATCGCGATAGTTGTCATCAGGATCGGGCGGAAACGTTCGAGTGTTCCTTTAACGATAGCGTCTTTTGAAGGCATCCCCTCTGCTTTGAGTTGATTGGTAAAGTCGACAATCAAAATGGCGTTCTTTACGACTAATCCTACCAACATGATTAGCCCAAGCATACCAAAGATGCTCATGTTTTTCATGGCTAAAGCCAATGCCAATAAAGCACCAATCAGGGCTACCGGAATAGAGAACATCACCACAAAAGGATACACATAACTGTCGTAAAGTGCTACCATGATGAGGTATACCAGCAGAATGGAGGTCATCAGTGCAAAGCCCAGGCTACCGAAGGCGTCGGCTTGGTTTTCCAGGTCACCGCCTTGCGATACACTTACGCTTTCAGGCATGTCCATCGCGTCGATGCGTTGTTGGATCTCGTCGCCTACGGATACCAGGTCACGACCCATGATTTGGCTTTCTACCGTGAGGGAGGAGATTTTATCCTTACGCTCCAGGCGGGAAGGCCCGCTACCTTCGGTAATTGTTGCAAATTGATTGAGTTTTATCAGCTCTCCGCGATTATTGAGGAAGGTCAGGCTTTCGATATCCACCTTGTTCTTGCGGTCGAAAGCATCCAGCTGTACACGAATGTCGTATTCGTATTCACCATCCTGGAAGCGGGTGTCCGTATTTCCTGTGAAGGCATTCTGCATGGTGATCCCTACCACGTCGAGGGTCAAGCCCAAATCGGCAAGTTTCTCGCGATCGATGTCTACTTCAATTTCAGGGTTGCCACCTTCTACCGTAGATTTTACTTCAGTGGTACCAGGTACTTTTTTGACTTCCTCTACCAGTTGTTCACCAAAAGCAATCATCTCCTCTACATTGGTGCCTTGTACGGTGAGTTGTACAGGAGCTGTCGTTCCTCCAGCCACCATACTTACGGGGGAGGCCGAGAATTTAGCACCGGGAATGGCGGTCGACAGGTCTTGTTTTACCTTACGAGAATATTCGTTGGAGTTGAGGTCACGTTCCTCTGCACTTACCAGTTTTACGTTGATTTCCGAGAGGTAGGCCGTGGAGGTCACACTCATCGCGCCACTGCTTTGGCCCACTGTGGTAAATACATTGGTTACTTCCGGTTGATTCAGAAGGTAATCTTCTACTTGTTGCGAGAGGATATTGTTTTGCTCAATGGGGCTCTCTTTGGGAAGTTCCATCTTGATCTGAAATTCACCATTGTCGCCATTGGAAGCAAATTCAGAACCGATGTATCCTCCGGTCATCAAACGGAAGGAAGCAAAGACCATCGCAAAAATGACGACCATTGTGGCAATCTTATTCCGCAAAGCAAAGTTGAGCAGCAAACGGTAACCGTTTTCAATGCTTTTGATCATACTTTCAAACCAAATTAAGGGCAACTGTAGCGGCTTTTTACGATCCAGGTGCGTCAGTTTGGTAAAGCGTGAAGCCAACCAAGGGGTAAGCGTAAAGGAAACCACCAAGCTGATAATCGTCGCTGCTACCACGACCAGCGAAAACTGCCGCAAAAGGTCGGCCACAATACCCGATACCATACCGATGGGTAAAAACACCACCACAATCACCAGGGTGATAGAGAAGACGGATAGGCCGATTTCCTTCCAGGTACCCTCGGCAGCTTCTCGCGCTGAGGCTCCTTTTTCCATTCGGGCATGGATGTTTTCCAGCACCACGATACTATCATCCACCAGAATGCCAATCACCAGTGACAGTGCCAGCAAGGTCATCAGGTTGAGCGTAAAGCCAGCCAAGCTCATGACCGCGAAGGTAGAGATGATGGATACCGGAATGGCTACCATTACAATCAAGGCATTGCGAAAGTTGTGTAAAAAGAACAGCATGATCACCGCCACCAGTACTACGGCCAACATAAGGTCGTCGATGACGTGATTGGCTGCTTCGAGGGTAAATACGGAGCTGTCGTTGGCGATTTCGAATGTCAGGTTCTGGCTGGCGTATTGCTCTTCTATAACCGTGAGGCGTTCGCGCACCTTTTCACTTACTGCCACGGTATTGCCGTCGCTTTGTTTACTAATGGTAATACCCAGCGAAGGTTTGCCATTGATTCGCGAGATCGTTTGTGTTGCTTGCTTGGTGTCGTATACTTCGGCCACATCTTTCAAGCGAACTTGCGAGCCTGTTGAAGTGGTCGTAAGTGTAAGGTTACGCAATTGTTCCAGGCTCTGAATTTTGCCCGATAGGCGTACCAGAACATTCTGATCCGTATCCTTGATACTACCTGTTGGGAAGTTGAGGTTCGATTGGGCGATGGCTTGCGAAATCTGAAGAATCGACAAGCTGTAATATTTCAGTTTATCGGCATTTACGTTGATATTGATTTCGCGATCGGCACCACCAATGATGTTTACTTGTGCTACACCTTCAATACGCGCCAGTTCGGGCTGGATTTTATCTTCAAATAGCTTGGTGAACGCCACATCCTCCATCGTAGAGGTCGCACCCAACCGCATAATTGGTAGCTCATTTAAAGAGAACTTGCCAATACTTGGATCATCAATATCTTCAGGCAAATCGGAATTGATAGCATCGATCTTGCGTTGAGCATCTTGTATGATTTGATCTACATCAGAACCGTACTTCAACTCTACCACCACATTGGAAAAGCCTTCCATTGAGATGGCTTGTGTGCCATCGAGGTTTTCCAGGGAGGACAGCGCATTCTCAATGGGCTTTGTCACAGAAGTTTCTACCTCTGAGGGGGTAGCGCCGGGATAAATGGTTGAAACGGTTATCACCGGCGAAGAAATGTCTGGTAATAATTCGTAGGTCAGGGTCGAATAACCGTATAGACCAAAGAATACCAGTATGCTGAATAGTACCACCACCAAGGTGGGGCGGTTAACTGCTAATTCGGTAATCGTCATGATTATATTTTAAAGAGGGGAAGGGAGTTACTTAATTACTTTCACCTGGCGGCCGTCATCCAGGTTGATCTGGCCGGTAGTGATGACTTGGTCGCCTTCTTGCAGGCCCGATAGAATGACTACCTGGTCACCGATGGTTTCGCCTACTTCTACATTTTTCAGGGAAGCAATATTGCCGTCTTTCAGTACGTAAACCTGTGGCTGCTTGAGGCTTCCGGCGACGCTCTTGCGAGGAACAGTCAGGACAAATTTTTCGGTATTATCACCGGTAGGAATAATCGCCGTGCCATACATACCCGCTTTGAGGGGGTGCTGGCGGTCATTGTTGTTGAGTTCTACGGCAATCTCGTATTTACGAGCTGCGTCGGCTTGCACACCGATTTGATTTACCTTCCCCTTAAAGATTACATCAGGATAAACATCGGTGGTGATGTTTACGGATTGCCCCACTTTGATTTTTACGACATCACGCTCATCTACCATCACGATCATGTTGAGCTGGCTGATGTCAACAACGGTAGCAATCTCTGTGCCCGGATTAGTGAAACTGCCTTCTTCGAGTAAAATCTCACTGACGATACCGTTCATCGGTGATTTGACGCGAGTGTACTGCAACTGCTGTTGAATAGCGGTAATGTTCGATTGCTGGTTTTGCATGCCCAGTTGAATTTCTTCAAATTGAGTTTGGCTGATGGCACCTACTGAAAGGAGGTTGCTGTAGCGTTCTACGTCTTTTTTCGCTTTGTCGAGCGAAGCCTGAGCGGTAGTCAGTTGTGCACGTATGGAAGCATCATCAATGCTGGCGATCAGTTGGCCACGGCCAATGCTTTGTCCTTCGGTTACTTTCAGGCTGGTGATTCTACCTTGTGCTTCTGCAATAATGGAGAGTTCTTTGCGAGCAGCAAAAGTACCAATGATGGCCAATTCGTTATTTACTTTCTGGCTGTTTACCGTCGTTGTAGTTACGGGGATAGCTGTAATCTTTACTTCTTGCTGTTGGGCTTTTTCGTCGATGATCGCTTTGTTGGCGCTTAGTTTTTGGTAGCCTAAAAAGCCGATAAATAAGACGGCCAAAGTGATGATTGCTGGCTTAATATATTTCATTCTGATTTTTTATTAATGGGGTGATTATTGATTGTTGCTGAGCGAATTGGTCAGTTTGGCCAGTTGGCCACTTGATTTGATGTATTCGAGTTCTGCTAGTTTGAGGTTGATGAGCGCCGTCAGGTAGTGAGTCTGAGATTCCCGCAAGCCAGTTTCAGCGTTTAGCAGCTCGGTAAGTGGAGCTACGCCTTCCTGGTAGGAGAGCTTGGTTATGTCGTATACTTCCTGGGCTAGTTCCATATTGGCAGACTGGGTGCTGACCAATTTTTTACTTTGCTGGATGTTGTTAGCAGCGTTGCGGAACTCCATTTTGGTTGCATTCTCCAGTTGTTGGATATCGAGTGTGAGCTGCTGCCGTTTGATATAGTTTTCTTCTAACTGGCGTTTGGTCTGAAAACCATTGAAAATAGGAATCGACATGTTGATGCCCCAGAGGCCAGATCTGAATCCTGAGTAGTTTCCATCTTTGAGGTTGAACTCATTAGCTTGGCCTGTATAGCCGTACTGAGCAAAAGCGGAAATTTGTGGATACCTGTCTGCATTGATAACATCATCGTCCATAATATTGAGCGCCATTTGGTTTTGCAGCAATTGATAGTTGATATTCGATGCCATGAGTAGGGTGTCGGAAAGCGGATAAGACTGGGCTTCGTCCAGTTTCTCCGTAAGCTCTAGTGGCTGCGACATATCCAAGGCCAGATAGAACCGGAGTACGTTCAATTGTTGCTCCAGCCCAATCTCCAGGTTGGATAATTCAGAAAGTAGATTGGTACGATTTACCTTGATCTGGTCTACGTCGAGTTTTTTGACAATGCCGTTTTCAAATTGCGCCTGAGCGACATTAACCAGCGTGTTTACTTGTTCGATATTAGCTTCAAGGATGCTGCGTTGTTCGGCATTGATCTGGTACTGAATGTAGACTTGTGCTACATTGTATACCAAGTCCTCTAAAGTTGCCAAATACTGCAATTGTACGGTAGTGCGACTAGCATCCAGTTTTTTGAGATTGGTACTATATGCACGACTGTAGATCAATTGGTTGACTTCTACTCCGGCGTTAATGCCATAGCGGTTGCCAAAAGTGACCGCTATCTGGCCGCTTTGTCCGAATATTTCGCCAGGAAGAATTTGTTGAGGCAAAGAAAAGTTATCTGTAAAGCCTGTTGTGCCTGTTATCTGAGGCAGGCCAGTTCCTTTGACGCGTTGCACCTGCTTTTCGAGGAGAACGCTACCCATTTGTACTCGCTTTAGGTTAGGATTGTTGTCAATAGCCAGCTTTACTGCCTGTTCCAGGCTTAAGCTCATGCTTTCGGGCAGGCCAGTTGTAGGAGGTATTGCATTGTATTGACTCTTTAGCGGGCCACTTGCAGCGACCACCATCACTAAAACGCAGCTGATGATTTTTAAATAGTTCACTTTGTTTTGTTAGTTTTCTGTTGATTGTTAGTTCTTTACTAAAAGAACCAATATGGCAAAAAAAATTACTTATTATTCCATTTTATAACCGCTTTTTCAATTTCATCCTGGAGGAATAATTGAAATTCGACTAGTTTCTTAAGGTCATTGTTGAAGTCCTGGTGTTTGCTTTCTGCTCGTTGTACCAATACATCTTCCAAAAGGACATTGAGAGCTGTTAGGTTCTTTAAACTGTCAGCTAAGCGTTTGTGCCAAGTTTTAGTGTTGATTTTAAAATACCGTTTACGATCACCACTAAAAGTCAAATAATGGACGGCACCTACTTGTTGTAACCGGTTTAGTGCGTTGCTTACAGCGCTTTTACTGGCACTCAAAAACTCTCGAATTTGATCAAAAGACTGGTGCGGAGGCTCTGACAGTAGCAAAAGTGCAAATACCCTTGCCTCCATCGGTCTGCGATCAAGTTTTTCCAATATTACTCCAAGTTTTTCCACTTTTTGCTTGATGCCTGCTTGAGTTGTATTCATCGTTATTTGGTTTGACAGCACAAAGATAAGGAGTTTTTTTAGTTCTGTAACAGGAGAACTAAAAAAGATTAATAATTTTTATGCCAAGAAAAATAGGATGCTGAAAAGTAACTGATACAAGATTTAACAAAGTGTACCGAAATACTTCCTTTATGAGGGGGAGCAACCCTGCCCCGACCAGCGGAAGGGGCAGGGTCGCTCCCAGATGATAGTCTTACTCCATCTTCACTGCTTCCATCTCCTTGAAGAGTTGCACGGTGATGGCTTGTACTTTGGTACGGTAGTCTACAAAATCTTCCGTCACGAGTTTGTTTACGCGCTCTAGAACTTCCGCGGTATGTTGGCGGGCTTTCTCCAGGGTAAAGCCTACCATCTGGCTAGGCTCACCATTGATGTCGCTGATGTAGCGGCGCACGCTTCGGAGACTGTTCATCAAGGTGTTGGGGTCGCGCTTGATGCCTTTTACATCAGCAGGCTCCATAAAGAGTTCCTCGACCTGGGCGATGCTGTCGCGTAGGGCTTTGCTCCATTTTTTGACTTGCTGCTGCGTAGAATCTGGTGCGTGTACCAGGGCTTGCTCTACCAGTTTCATGTCTTTCTGCATTTCCTGCAAGTGGTTGAAAGCTTCGGTAGCGGCAGTGACAATCTTCTCTAACTCAGCATTAGCAGCCTCTTGGTTAGCCCAGGTGTTGGGAGCGTACTCAATGCGTGGGTCGGCGTGTACCGTTACGGTCGTTTTACCGGTTTCTTCGCCGTAGGTCATTAGTAGCGTGTAGGTGCCAGGGGCAACACTCGCGCCCGTCGGAGGGTCTGCATCAGGCCTGCGTTCGCGGCGACTCGGGAATGAAAAACCATCTCCGCGCAGGTTCCAGGTGAAGCGGTTGAATCCTGGCTCTACTTTCTGCGTAAAGGTGCGAATGGTATCGCCAGCACTGTCGATGACCTGAATTTTCACCTTGTCGCTGCCGCCTTTTTTCTTGCGCTTAGGTTGTTCTTCGGCTTCTTCGTCCCCTTCTTCCTGATCTTTCATTTCCTCTTTAGGAGCTTCTTCGTCTTTCTTGTCTTTGGGTTTTACCCATACCGTGAGCAGCGCACCACGAGGGCGGTCTTCTCCTACAAATTCGGCATCAGCAATAAAGCGAATCCCTTGGTAGCTACGCGTCTCCGCCAGGTAAGCATCAGGAGAAGGGAAGGTGGCGAATGGCTTCTCCAGGATGGCGCCTTCTGTACGGGCTACTTCCCGCATTGGGCGCAAGTCGTCCAAAATCCAGGCGGCGCGGCCAAAGGTGCCAATAATCAGGTCTTGCTCGCGCGGGTGAATTTTCATATCAGCTACAGGCACACCGGGGAATCCTTCGGTCCACTTCGTCCAGTTTTTGCCGTAGTCAATACTGAAGTACAGGCCGTGGTCGGTACCCAGCCAAAGGTGGGCAGGCACTTTAGGGTCTTGCACTATGCTGAGGGTGTATCCGCTCACATCGTCGCCGTCGGCTATCCTGTCCCAGTTTTGGCCGTAAGTGCGGGTGTGGTACACCATTGGCTCAAAATTGTTGCGGCGATAGTCATTCACAATAACAAAAGCTTCTCCCTGATTTTTTTGCGATACCTCAATGTAAGGAATCCAGCTGCCGGCTGGTGCACCTGGTAGTTTGGCCGCAAGGTTTGTCCACGAATCACCACCGTCATGCGTCAGTTGCAGGTTGCCGTCGTCGGTGCCTACCCACAGGGTTTGCGCGTCAAAGGGGTCGGGGGCAATAGCCAAAATAGTGGTGTAGTTTTCGGCTTGCGTAGCATCATAGGTCAATCCACCACTGATGTCGGCCTTTTGCTTCTCGGGGTCATCGGTCGTCAGGTCCGGGCTGATGATGGTCCAGTTTTGGCCGCAGTCGGTGCTCTTATGCACGTATTGGCTACCAAAGTAGATGGTGTTTTCTTCGTGTGGGTCTTGCGCCATAGCAGCATTCCAGTTGAAGCGCAGACGTTCTCCATCTGGGTGAACGGGTTTAATGAAGGTCGTCGCGCCGGTCTTGCGGTCTACCAGGCCTACGTTGCCCCCCTGACTCATGGCGTACACGTAGCGGTTATCGCTTGGCTTGAAGAAGAGGTCAAATCCATCGCCAAAGAACACTTCTTGCCAATCGTGGTTGGTGATGCCGCCGCTCTTCCAGGCTTGGCTTGGGCCTACCCACGAGCCATTGTCTTGCATACCACCGCCCACGTTGTAGGGGATGTCCATATCGTGGTTGATATGGTAAAACTGCGCTGCTGGGATATTGGTCACAAAACGCCAGGTCTTGCCTCGGTCGCGGCTTATGTTTAGACCACCATCGTTACCTTCAATCAGATAGTTGGGGTCATTGGGGTGTACCCAGAAAGCATGGTGGTCGGGGTGAACATTGGTGCCATAATCCAGGATGACTTTAAAGGTCTTGCCTCCATCTTCACTTAAGCTTACGTAGGTGTAGAGGTTATAAATCCGGTTTTCGTTGACGGGGTCTACATAAAGTTCAGCGTAGTAAAACGGCCGGTTACCGATGTTCTTTTCGCTAACGAGGTTCCATTTCTTGCCACCGTCGGTACTTTTGTACAAGCCGTTTACTTTGGCTTCTATCAGTGCGTAAATGATGTTGGGTTCGCTAGGCGCAATGGCCAGACCAATCCGGCCAAGGTCGCCTTTAGGAAGGCCATCTTCCGCAGTGCGTTGCACCCAGGTGTCGCCACCATCGTAGGTCATGTATAGGCCAGATTGTGGTCCGCCAGAGTTGAAGTACCAAGGGTCGCGGTCAAATTCCCACATAGCAGCGAGCAGTTTGTCTGGGTTGGTGGGGTCTACCACGAGGTCGGCGATACCTACACCGTCGGCTACTTTCAGTACGTGTTCCCAAGTTTTACCACCATCTTCGGTACGGAAAACGCCCCGCTCGGGGTTGGGGCCCCAGATAGAGCCCATGGCACCCACGTATACGATATCGGGATTGTCGCGATGGACGATGATACGGTGAATGTTTTGTGTTTCCTCCAGCCCTACGAGCTCCCAAGTGTCGCCACCATCGCGGCTGCGGTAGAGGCCCTGTCCGGTATTGTGGCTGTTTCTTGGGTTTCCTTCGCCAGTGCCTACCCAAATTTCGTCGGGATTGCGTTGGTTGATTTTGATAGCACCAATAGATTGTAATGGCTGTTTGTCAAAGATCGCTTTCCAGGCGATGCCACCGTCGGTGCTTTTCCAGACGCCCCCAGAGGCATTGCCTGCGTATATAATTTCAGGGTTGCTGAGGTCAACATCAATGGCGGTGACGCGGCCACTCATGCCAGCGGGGCCAATGTTGCGGGGAGCTAAGTCGCCAAAGTATTTCTGTTCAGGTAGCTCTTGCGCTACCAAGCTGAAAGCCAGCAGCTGTAAAATGATAAGGGCAAAGACGTTGCGATGCAATGTCTGTAGAAGGTTTGTGAATTGTCGCATACTAGTGTGGGTAAAAGACATTATACCGCAACGTTTCAGTTGCTATAACGCCTATTCAATAAAGGTTTTTAAAAGGGATTCTTCCCATTGGTAAAGAAAAGCAAAAGAGGCAGTTTTGCAAAATGATTCACTGCATCAGGGTAGTTAGACGCTGCTTTCTAATGACTTGTTTCCGTATATGGGCACTTCCCCTCCGCAAGCTGCGGGGCCGGGCCGTCCGCCACGCGCTATTCGCTTGGCCCTGCGGGCGCCCCGGTACCCGGTGCTGGCTCCCACCCCTAGTGCGGTGAGACGGGTGAGCGTGTTCTATGTATGATCGCACTGGTACGA